>DAIMFY010000007.1:0-5935 GCA_036724295.1 Gemmatimonadales bacterium
CCCGCGTCCACGTTGCGCATCCCATTGCCCCATATCATCTTTCGGCATACCGGCGGCTGTCATGACAGTGCCGCCGGACGTTCCACGCCGGATTCGTGAGGAGGTGCGATGAGCCTGCTCAACGCCCGCTCGTCATCCCGGGATCCCCGCGACGTTCGCCAGTACGACCTGGAGCTGCTGCGGCTGGACGGACGTCACGTTGCCCTGGCGCTACTGGTGCGCCGCAGCGATGACGGCACCTGGCGGGGCCGTCTCCAGTTCACTGACGCCGACAACGGTGAGGAGCGGACAACGGCGGAGATCTTCTGCGGCGCACTGGAGGATGACCTGTGGCACTCCCTGCAAGGCCTGCGCGAACATCACATCCGGGATCTCTATCGGTCGCTCGCCTGAATGGATGAGCAGAGCCGCATTTCCCGTCTCCGCCATGACCTGGCCAATCCGCTCGCGGCACTGCTCGCCGAGACCCAGCTGCTGCTCCTGAACGAGTCGGCACTCGACGAGGAGACCACCACCAGCCTTCGCGAGATCGAGAAGCTGGCCATTCGGATGCGGGGAATTTTGCGGGAGAGCGTGGGGGAGTGAGGAAGGGCATAGGGCATGGGGCATGGGGTATGGGGCATGGGGCTACGCGAGACTCGTGACTCATGGCCCGCGACCTCCCATGCCCCACGCCCCACGCCTCACGCCGTTGATCAAGTAGCCTCCCAGAAACACCAGACTCGCTCCGGTCGCAATCAGCCGTCCCGTCCACGACACCGCGCTCGTGGAGACCAGTCCTTCGATCAGCCCTGCCACCAGCAGGCAGACGACGCACGCACCGAGCATGCGAACCGCGCGCCGACCCGCCAGCACCAGTGCGTCGGAGCGGGCCAGCTCTCCTGGCGCGATGAGTGTGCGGCCCATCAGGAAGCCGGCGCCGCCCGCGATCCAGATGGCGGTGAGTTCCAGCACGCCGTGTCCGATGATGAACTCGCCCAGGTAGGCGCCCAGCCCCACGTTCACGAAATGACCGAATGCCGCGCCGAGCTGCAGGCCGTTCAGCGCCAGCAGGACGAGCGAGCCGATACCGAGGAAAATGCCCCCGGCAAAGCAGTAGAGGGCGACCCGCACATTGTTGGTGATAATCGCGGACGCCATGGCAGGCCGGACCCGGGCCGCGACCTCGACGTAGCGCTGCCCCGTGCCGCGGGCTTCGCGCCCGGCCTCGGCGCGATCGAGCATCACCGCCGGCAGAACCTCCTCGGCCAGCTGCGGCTTGTCCCGCAGCATCCGGTAGCCCACCGCGGCGGGCACGCTGAACATCAGGCAGGCGAGCACCACCTCGCGCCAGGCGCCCACCACGGCGGCCGGGCACTCGCGAGTGAGCACCACCCATGCCCGGCGCAGTGCGTGACCCTCGTTCCGGTAGAGCGCGCTATGCCCGGCCGCAACCAGGCGGTCGAGCCGCTCGATGAGGCGTGGCTCCGCAGCGTATGTCCGGAGCCGGGCGAGATCAGCCGCCACCTCGCGGTAGCGAGCGGCAAAATCGGGCAGCTCGGCGGGCGCGAGGTCATCGAGCCCGCGCCTCTGCACCCGGGACGCGAGCGCATCGAACTCCTCCCACCGCGCCGACTGGCGGGCGAGGAGCTGCCAGGCCGGGCCGCCACCGCGCGAACTGAGCCCGGTGGCGCGGCGACGCCGCTCCAGCTCCAGCAGGGTGTCGAGACGCCGCCAGCGCGGCGCGTCGGGCGCCACATCCTGGAGGGCGCCGGCCACCTGCTGAACGAGTCGTCCTGCCAGCTGCTCGCGCGCGTCCGGAAGGAGCAGCGGCGCGCGTTCCACGAAGGCTTCGAGCAGGACAAATTCGCGGTCGCTGAGCTCGGGAGCGCCGACTACGGTGTCGCCGTCATCGGCGTGCACATCGCTGTCGCGGACAACTTCGGCGGGCCGGTCGCGGACGACCACGGTGCCGCCCACGATGTCGCCGAGACGGCGGCCGCGGGGATGGAGCACTACGAGGAGGGCGCCGCCGAGATAGGGTGGAGGCAGGAAATCGGCGACGCGAAGCAGGTTGCGGATGACGGCGCCGGAGCGGCTCACGGCATGCCCCGATTCGCTCACGACCCGAAGCCCGAGCCAGCGCTTGCCGGGCGTCTGCCCGTGGCGAAATGCCTCGAAGAAGATGAAGTAGCCGTACCAGAGGGCGAAGGCGGCGCCCAGCATGAGGGCGCCCGCCAGCGGGCCGAAGAGGGTGGCCCCGATGCGGGTCACGATGAAGACCAGCCCGATCGCGACCACCAGCGCGACTACGATCAGCTGGTCGAGCAGTGCGGCCGCCGCGCGTGAGCCGATACCGGCAATCTCGTAATCGAGCGCGACATGCTCCGGGGTCTCGACCACGAGGTGCTTGCGGAGGTCCGGCGGGCCGGGCGCTGGCGAAGGCATGCTTCAACGTAGTGCCGGACGGGACTCGCGCGGAAGGCAGTGGGGCGGCATCTTGTAGGGCGTAGGTCAGACGTCATACGTCATACGTCATACGTCATACGCCTGACGCCGTGCGTCCGGCGTCCGACCCCTCAAACAGGATCCCCATGCCCGGCGTCACGCTGCGTCCGCTCAGCTTCGGCGAAATCGTTGACCACGGAGTGAACCTGTTCCGGCGCCTCTTCGTGCCGCTGGTGCTGGTGCAGGTGATCTGCACCGGCATCATCGTTCCGTGGCAGGCATACATGGCCGGCAGCGCCCGCCAGGTTTCCCTCCTGTACTTCCTGATGCTGGTGGCGTCCTTCGTCCTCTCGGGGCTCGCGAGCGCGGCGGTGGCCCTGATCATCTCGGAGAATTACCTGGGGCGGCGCCTCGATGCGGTGCCGGCGCTCCGGCTGGCGCTGCCGAAGCTGGGCGCGGTCATCATGCTGTCGCTCGCAGTGGGCGTCGTTCTGGTCGGCGCGGCGCTGCCCGCGCTGCTGGCGATGGGCGGCGCCTTCGCGTTCATGGCGCCGGCGATCACCGGAGGCCAGGTGGGTGTGAACATCGGCCTTGCCATGCTTCTCTTCCTCGGCGGCATGGTGCTGCTCCTCCTGCCGGTGTTCATCTTCTCGGGGCTGGCGCTCTCGACACCGGCGCTGGTGCTGGAAGATCTCGATGCGGGCACGGCGTTGCGCCGCTCATGGACACTGACGAAGGGGTCCCGGCTTCGCGTCGTCGGGCTGGTCATGATCTCGAGCGTCATCATCATGATCCCGATCATCGCCATCGGTTTCATCGGCGGCATGATCGCCGCCGGCACCGGGCCCGGCCCGGGCAGCGTGAGCGCCACGGTGCTGACCTCGATCACGACGCTGGTACTCACGCCCCTGGTCTACTGCGTGCTGACGCTCCTGTACTACGACCTTCGCGTGCGAAAGGAAGCTTTCGACCTCGAAGTTCTTGCCTCTTCACTCGCCGATTGACGGTTGCATCGGTAGCGCCTGATTCGCTCCGCGCCGCGCTCGACTCGGTCTTCCGCTCGCCGGCCTATGACTGGCGCAGCCCCGAGGTGGCGCTCTCCTGGCTGCGGGAACAGTGGCTGGCGCTGCTGGCATGGCTCGGCTCGCTGCGCGACGCGAACCCCCTGCTATTCCGGCTCCTGATCGCGGTACTCGTGGTGGTCCTCCTGGCCATCCTGCTCCACGCGGGCTGGATTCTTTACCGCACCATCCAGCGCGCGGACGAGGGAGCGGATGCGACGCCGGCGCCGGGTGTCATGCCGGTGCGTGGCGCCGCATGGTTCAGCGCCGAGGCGGACCGGCTGGCGCGCGACGGGCGATTCGCGGACGCGGTACAGGCGGCCTTTGTGGCACTCGCGCGCAGGCTGGATGAACTGGGCCTGCTGCAGTACCACCCGTCCAAGACGCCCGCTGAATGCGCGCGTGACGCGCGGCTGGTGGAGGGAGACAGCTCCCGGCTCCGCCGCCTGGTGAGCGAGCTGTACCGTGCGGCATTTGGAGCCGGCACGTTCGGCGCCGATGATTACCGGCGCTGGCGAGCCGAAGCCGACGGAGCGTGGCGTGCGCCCGCGCACTAGTCTCCTGCTGGCGGCTGCCGGGCTGCTGATCGTCGCGTGGCTCGCTGCGTCCCTGGGTGAGCGCGAGGCGCGTCCCGAAGATCGCGACCTGCGCCGCTCCACCCTGCTGACCGGACCGGCGGGTGCGCGCGCCTGGGCTGACGCGCTTGGGCTCCTGCGCGTGCGGGTGACCCGTTTCCGGCACCGTCCCAGCGACCTGCCGGCGCCGGCCAAGGGCGATCTCTTCGCCGTGCTCGATCCCGCGGTCCCACTCAGTGCCATTGACGGGCTCCGGGTAGCCGCGTGGCAGGCGTCAGGTGGCAATGTTCTCGCGGCTGGCCCGGGCAGCAACGCCTTCGGCCGCTGCTTTGGCCTGGCCGTGGAGCCGCGCTACGGAAGCACCGCGCTCCTGCACGGCGATTCACTTCGGGTGAATTTTCTCCTGGCCCCCGCCAGTTCAGGCGAGAAAGTCCGCAGCCTGGCCGGCACCCCCACGTGCTCCATCGGTTCCTTCCGCGCCGACACCTTGCTTGCCCTGGCAGGTGGAGAGCCGGTTGCGCTGCGGATCTGGCCCGATTCCGGTGGGGTAGCGCTGCTGGTGGCCGACGGCGGGCTCTTTGCCAATCGCAGGCTCCGCGAAACCAGGGCGGGCGAATTCACGCTCGGGCTGGTGAGTGGCTCCTTTTCTCACGTGATCGTGGACGAGTATCATCAGGGGTTCGGGCCGGGCGGCGGCATGCTCGGGGCAGCGCGCCGCTGGCTGGTGGGCACCCCGGCAGGTTGGGCCATACTGCAATTGGGTATCGTTGCCACCGTCGCGCTGCTGCTGGGCGCGATCCGGTTCGGGCCGGCGCGCCGCGTGATCCAGCGCCGCCGTCGCTCACCACTTGAGCATGTGCACGCGCTGGCGACGGCGCTTGCGGCGGCGGGAGGGCACGAGGTTGCTGTCTCGCTCGTAGTGCGTGGTCTCCGGCGCCGGCTGTCGCACGGTACCGGCGGGCAGCACGGTGGCAGCCGCGACTGGCTCACCGCGCTGCCCGGGCGCACGCGCACCGCGCGCGGGCGCGCCGCCGCGGAGCGCCTCATCACACTCACCCGTGGCCCGGCGGATGCGCACAGCGTCCGCGAGGCCGCCATTGCCGTGGAGGACGTGTGGCAGGATCTGACGCCTTGATGACCGACGCGGACATCGCGGCCCATGCTGAAACCGGCGCCCGGCTGGTGCAGGCGGTGGGCAGTGTGGTGCTGGGGCAGGAACGGCCCATACGGGAGGCCCTGGGCGCACTCATCGCGCGCGGGCACGTCCTGCTCGAGGGCGTCCCCGGCACCGCCAAGACGCTGCTGGTGCGAGCGCTGTCGGAGAGCCTGAGCCTGGGATTCCGCCGCATCCAGTTCACGCCCGATCTCATGCCGTCCGACGTGACCGGCGTGAGCATCCTGGGCGGCGACGGCCAGTTCACCTTTCGGCCTGGGCCGCTCTTCGGAGACCTGATCCTGGCGGATGAGATCAATCGCGCGCCGGCCAAGACCCAGGCTGCGCTGCTCGAGGCGATGCAGGAGCGACGTGTGACGGTGGACGGCATCTCGCACGAGCTGAGCCGTGAATTCACCGTCTTTGCCACCCAGAATCCGGTGGAGTTCGAGGGCACCTATCCCTTGCCGGAGGCCGAGCTCGACCGGTTCCTGGTCAAGGTCGAGCTCGGCTATCCCGACGCCACGGTGGAGCAGAACATCCTGCATCGGGTGCTTGGCGGCTTCGAGTCTGACCGGCCGGCGAGCTACGGGATCTCACCGGTGCTCGACCAGGAGGGACTGGCCCGGCTGCATCTTGCCTGTACCCGGGTGCACGTGGAGGCGTCGCTGGTTGCCTACATCACGGCCATCGTCCGGGCCACGCGGAGCGCGCCCGTG
>DAIMFY010000007.1:5945-14450 GCA_036724295.1 Gemmatimonadales bacterium
AGATCGTGCGAGCGACCCGCGATACCGCCGCGCTGACGCTGGGCGCCTCTCCGCGGGCCAGCGTGGCGCTGCTTCGCATGGCCCAGGCCGCGGCGCTCCTCGACGGGCGCGCGTTTGCCACGCCAGACGACGTGAAGACCGCGGCGCCGGCGGTGCTGCGGCATCGCGTAGTCGTCGCGCCGGAGCTGGAGCTGGAAGGGGTGCGGGCGGATACGGCGCTTGCCTCCGTGATAGAGAGAGTGGAAGTGCCTACCTCGACGCTCGACAGCCAACGGTCAACAGCTGACCGCAGACCGCAGACCGTCGACCGTTGACATCAGACCCCAAGGAGCACCCGATGCGCGCAGTAGCAGTCTTGTCTGTCATCACCCTCACCGCGTTCCCGCTCGCGGCCCAGCAGCCTGCGCGGTCGGTCCGGCGCACCATTCCCATCACCCGGGGTTTTGAACGCGCACTGCAGGCAGGATCGCGTGATTCCTCGGGTACGCCCACCAGCCGGTACTGGCAGCTCTCGACCAATTACGTCATCTCGGCCAGGCTGGAGCCGGCCACGTCAACCGTCACCGGCAGCGAGCGCATCGCGCTGAAGAACCCGTCGCCGGATACGCTGAAGGTCGTGATGCTCCGCCTGTACCAGAATCTCTTCGCGCCCAACGTGGCGCGTTCGGCCCCGGTGGCGGCGCTGACCGATGGGATCACCATCTCGTCTCTTGTTGCCAATGGCGACACCGTCACGCCGGACGACGACTGGAAGCGGACCACCGTTGTGCCGGTGAGACTGGCCACCCCGATCCTCCCGGGCGGCACCGGGACGTTTGACGTTGCCTGGTCGTTCCAGGTGCCGAAAGTGCCGCAAGGCGTGCGGGGCGACCGCATGGGCAGCTGGGGCACCCGGCTCTTTCAGGTGGCGCAGTGGTATCCCCAGATCGCGGTGTACGATGACCTGCGCGGCTGGAACACCGATCCCTACCTTGGCGACGCGGAGTTCTTCAACAATTTCGGCTCCTTCGACGTGAAGCTCGACGTGCCGGCCGGCTGGCTCATCGGTGCCACCGGCGTCCTGCAGAATGGTGACCAGGTGCTCACGCCGGCGGTGAGCCGGCGCCTGGCGCGCGCCACGGCGAGCGACAGCCAGATCGTCATCGTCGGTCCGGACGAGCGGGGGGCGGGGAAGGCCACCGCCACGGGCGATCGCCTCATCTGGCATTTCACCGCCGACAGCGTCGCCGATTTTGCGTGGGCCACGTCGAACGAATTCCTGTGGGACGCCACCCGCGCCACCATCCCCGGCAAGGGTCCGATTCCCATCAACATTCTCTATCTCCCGGAGCACAATCGCTACAAGCAGACCGGGGCGTATGCCCGGCATGCGCTGGAGTACTACTCCAGGCTCTGGATGCCCTACGCGTGGCCCGTATTCACCCAGGTGGATGGGCCCGAGGGCGGCATGGAATATCCCTCGCTCACGTTCTCGGGGCCGGGCTTCGGTGTCACCGACCATGAAATCGGCCACCAATGGTGGCCGATGATGGTGGGCGTCAACGAGACGTGGTACGGGTGGATGGATGAAGGATTCAATCAGTACATGAACAATCTGTCGGGCGCCGCGTTTCGGGACACGACCCCGCGGCTCAACGGAACGGGCCGAAGCTACGGCCGCATCGCAGGCCTGGAAGCGGAGCCGCCCATGATGTGGGACGCCAATTACGACGGCCCCATGTACTCCTTCGTGACCTACGGCAAGGCGCCGCTCATGCTCTCGATGCTTGGCGCCGTGGTGGGAGATTCCGCGGTCCAGCGGGCAATGAGCGGCTACGCCAAGGCCTGGCGGTTCAAGCACCCGTCGCCGTGGGACTACATGTTCTACATGGACAACGCGCTGCACCAGGATCTCGGCTGGTTCTGGTACTACTGGCTCTTCAGCACGGCGACGGTCGACAACTCGATCACCGGCGTGAAGACCAGCGGGGCGCAGGTGACGGTAAGCGTCCGGCAGGACGGCGACATGCCTTCACCGGTCGTGCTCGACGTCACGTTCGCGGGGAAGCCACCGTCAGTGGCCGGGCTGAAGAATGCCACCGTCTCGGGTAACACGGTCCGGGTCACGTATCCGGTGGATGTGTGGTTCGACGGCCGCCGCACCTTCGACGCCGTGATGCGCTTCAGCGGCCAGAAGATCACGACGGTGGTGGTCGATCCGGACCAGCGATTCCCGGATTCGAACGAGGCGGACAACACCTGGCCCCGCCAGGCCAACAGCGGCAGCTGAGGCGACGTGCTGCTGCCGACGCGCCGGTGGCTGGTGGTCGCGGGTCTGCTCGCGCTGGTGGCGCTGGCCGGGTACACCTGGAAACCTGCCCTCGCGCTCTTGCTGCTGCTGGATGTGGCGTGGATCGGCCTGCTGCTCTGGGACGGCTGGCAGGCGCGCCGGGTCCCGCTCCTGGTGGAGCGCGAGGCACCGCCGGCATTTTCTGTGGGCCGCACCCTCCCGGTGTGGTACCGCTGGAGCGCCGGTCTTCGCCGGCCGCAGGAGATCCGGGTTCGCGAGCTGATGCCGGTGCCCCTGGGCGGGGCCGACCTTCCTGCGCGCACCGTCCGGCTCCTGCCTGGCGTCACCCGCGAGCGCCTGGACCTGACGCCCGTGGCGCGCGGCCGAGGTGAGGGTGGCGCCCTGTCGCTGCGCCGCAAGGGCCCTCTTGGCCTCGCGTGGCGACAGGAGCGGACAATGCTGCCGTGGGAACCAACCGTCTTCCCATCGCTAACCGGCGCACTCACGAAGGGCCTTCCGGCCCAGGCCATTCGGCGCCGGGAAGCCGGGCTCAGGAGCATTCGCCGCCCCGGCGAGGGCCGGATGTTCGAAGGATTGCGCGAATGGGTCCCGGGCGATGACACTCGCATCATCGACTGGAAGGCCACCGCTCGGCGTCGGAAGCCGATTGCCCGGGTGTATGAAGACGAGCGCCGCCAGCGCGTCCTCATCATCCTCGATGCCGGCAGACTGCTCACCGCGGAGTCGGACGGCGTGCCCCGGCTCGAGCGCGCGGTGCAGGCGGCGCTGCGCCTGGCCTACGCCGCGGTGGACCATGATGACGATATCGGCCTCCTGGTTTTTGCCGACACCATCCAGGCATACGTCCCTCCCGCGCGCGGCCGCCGGGCCCTGCGCGCGGTGCTCGATGCGCTGGCCGCGACGGATGGCCGGCTGGTCGAGAGCAACTATCCGCAGGCGTTTCGCTACCTCGCCGGGCGCAACCGGAAGCGCGCACTCACGGTGCTCTTTACCGATGTCATCGACCGTACCGCGAGCGCGGCGCTTGTGGCGCAGACAGCAACCCTCCGGCCGCGGCACCTCCCGCTGGCGGTGACGCTCAAGGATCCTGCGCTCGAACGCCTGGCAACAACCCGGCCGGCGAGCGACGCGGAGGCGTATGAACGTGCGGCGGCGGAAGAGCTGCTGCTCGCGCGCGAGCAGGCACTGGAAAGCATGCGAAAGCAGGGGGTGCTGGTGGTGGATGTGCCGCCCGACTCAGCCGGCGAGGCCGTGGTGCAGCGGTATCATGCGTTGAAGCGGAGGGGCGTGCTGTGATGGACGCGGGACGCGGGACTTGGGACGCGGAGGCCTCAGCGCCCCGCGCATAGCGGCACCAGTGGCGCCACTTCCGTGTACACCGCATCAAAGGCCAGCACTACCTTGGCATCGAGCTGGGAGCCGGAGACCCGGCGCAGCTCGGCCAGCGCGTCACCGACCGAATAGGGCGCGCGGTACGGCCGCTGGGTGGTCATGGCATCGAAGCTGTCCGCGACCGCGATGATCCGGGCCTCGATCGGGATGTCGGTGCCGCCCAGCCCATCGGGAAACCCGGCTCCGTCCATACGTTCGTGGTGCGAGCGCACGCAGCGGAGCACGGCGGGTGACTGGTGCGCCAGTGGTGCCAGCATCTGCTCGCCAAGCGCGGGATGCTCGCGGATCTGGCCAACCTCATCTGCCGTAAGCGTACCGGGCTTGAGCAGGAGCGATTCACGGGTGCCCACCTTGCCAATATCATGCAGCTCGCCACCCAGACGGATCTGCTGAAGGTCGACACCATCAAAGCCCAGTTTGCGCGCCGTGGCCACGGCGTAATGGCTCACCCGGATCGAGTGCCCGCGAGTGTAGGCATCCTTGGCCTCGAGTGCCCGCGCCAGCGTCTGGACGCCCTGGAGGAAGATTTCGTGGATCCGATGGGATTGGCTGTGAATCCGCTGTTCCAGGTATTCCTGGTAGTACCGGTTTTGCAGGAAGAGCGCCCGCTTTTCCAGTGCCCGCGCCACACGCGCCCGCAGCTCCCGGATGGAAACTGGCTTGAGGAGAAAATCGGCCGCGCCGTAATGGAGACACTCGACCGCCGTGGCGCTGTCAGCAGCGCGGCTGAGCAGCACGACCGCGGTGTCGGGCGACAGCCGCCGCACATGGGCCAGCAGCTCGAACCCGTCCAGGTCGGGCATGCGGATGTCGGCCACGATCAGCGGCAGGTCCTGCTCCTGTTCGAGCAGGGCCAGCGCCTCCGCGCCGTGCCCGCACTCCAGGCAGCAGAAACCCTGAGCCTTGAGGAGGCCGGTCAGCGCTTGGCGAACGTCAGTATCGGGATCAATAACGAGGCACTGCGCCGAACCGCCCGGGAGGGATTCGGTCAACACTGTGGTCATTTCGTTCTTCCTGGCGAAAGGCGCCCACGAGGGCCGAACGCCGAACTAAGCCCACTTACTTTAGATGGTCCCCGCCAGATTGTAAACTCTTCCCGCTGCGGACCGGCGCAAATCAGCGCATGAAGCCCCTCGTTTTTCACCTGATACCGCACACCCACTGGGACCGTGAGTGGTACGGCACCCAGGCCCTGTTCCTGTCGCGGCTGCTGCCCATGCTGGATCAGGCCCGTTCCACGCTCCATGCCGCGCCAGGCCTGCCATTCCTGCTTGATGGGCAGACGGTCATCATCGCGGACTACCTGACCCTGCGCCCCGACGCGAGGGATGACATCGCAGCCCTCGTTGCGGCCGGCAGGCTGCAGAGCGGACCCGCCCGCGTTCTCGTGGATGAACTGGTTCCATCGGGCGAATCACTCATCCGGAACCTGCTGCAGGGCCAGCGGGATCTCGGCGCGCTGGGCGGTGACGCCCGCACGCTCTATTCCCCCGACGCCTTCGGTCATCCTGCCGTGCTGCCAATGCTGGCGCACCAGTTCGGGCTTTCCGGGGTCGTCCTCTGGCGAGGTCGCTCAGGCCTGCATGATTTCTTCCGCTGGCAGGCACCCGATGGCTCGACGGTGCCGGTTTATCACCTGCCGGCGGCTGGCTACGAAGTGGGAGCAGCGCTGCCGGGCGAGGCCGCCCGTCTGGCGCGGGCGTGGCCCGGGTTGCGTGACGAGCTGACGCGGCGCGCGGCGACGCGGCACGTCGCCGTCTTCATCGGCGCCGACCATCATCCACTTCGCACCGACCTCCCAGCGCTGGTTTCTGCCCTGGCTCGCCTCGAGGCGGGTGCCGAGGTCCGGCTCTCGACACTCGATCAGTTCATGGCGGCCGCGACGGTCGAGTTGGGTGACGCCGAGATAGTGAGCGGGGAACTGCGTGCCGGACAGGCTCACACCTGGTCGCTGCAGGGAGTGCACGGCACCCGGCTGCCACTCAAGCGCCTCAATGCGCTCACAGAGCTCCTGCTCGAGCGGCATGCGGAACCACTCGCGGCACTGGCCGGCCGCGCGCATGCTGCTGACTACCGCCCCGTGCTGGACACGGCCTGGCGCCGGGTGACCGAGACCCAGTTCCACGATACGATCTGCGGAACGGTTCACGACGATGCCGCCGAGGAGGCAGCGCTGCGACTTCGCGACGCCGGCGTCCTCGGTCGCGCGACGCGCGCACAGGCCGTGCAGGCGCTGGGCGGAGTGGCCGATTTGCCGCTGGCGGTTGAGGCAGGGGCCGGAACGCTGCTCCTCTGGAATCCACAGGCCACCCAGGCCGGTGGCGTTGTCGAGGTGAACGTCACCCAGTTCCGCGAGGACGTGCTGGTTGGGCCGCCCAACGGTCGCGAGGCGAGGCGAGTTGTACCAGTGCCGTTGTCGGGCCTGGTGCTGAATGATGGCACGGTACTTCATGCGCAGCTGCTCGCGACCGGACAGGGGACGGAACGGATCGATTCGGCGCTTCGCTACCCCGATGCCGACCGGGTCGACGTTACCAGGCTCGCCGTGCTGGTTCCTCCCATGCCGGGCCTGGGATTGGCCAGCGCTCGGCTCCTCGCGGCCAAGCGCAGTTCGCACCGGGGTAACCTGCGGGAGTTACCGATCCAGGGTGCATGGGCAGACGCGCGCGGCCTCGGCAACCAGCATCTCCGTGTGCAGCTGCAGGCTGAGGGAACTATCGCGCTGAACTCGCAGAGTGGAGTGGCGCTGCGCCACGTCCTGGAGCTGGAGCAGCAGTCCGACAAGGGCGATTGCTACACGGCGAGCCCGCGGGGCCCCGTGCGCCTGCTGCCCGGTCCAGCCAGGTGGCGTGTCGTTGCTGCCGGGCCACTGCTCGCCGCCGTCGAGGGGGAAGCCGGCGCCGAGGCATTCAGGTACCGGCTGCGGCTTGAAGTCCGGTACGGCGAGCCGTTCCTTCGGGTGCGGATCGATCTCGACAACCGTGCGGTGGATCAGCGCGTGCGACTGCGCGTACCGGTCGGTACCGCGCCGTATGCGCTGGCAGGTGCGCCGTTCGGGTACGAGCGCCGTCTTCCCGCCGGGCCGTCAAACTCCGGGCGCGAGCAGTCCGTCCTCACCGCGCCGGCACAGCGCTTTGTTGCCGCGGCATCGGCGAATGGAGGTGCCGCGCTGCTGGCGCCGGGGCACCTGGAGTACGAACTTCGCAAGGACGGTGCCCTGCTTTTCACGCTTCTGCGCTCCACTGGCGAGCTTTCGCGCGACGACCTGCGGGAGCGCCCCGGGCACGCCGCGTGGCCCACGCCGGTGCCGGGGGCCCAATGCCGGGGGTCGAGCTCCATTCACCTCGCGCTGCTTCCATGTACGCCGGATGGCGCGGATAATCCCGCGATGCTGACGGCCGCGTGGGAGCGGGCGTTCCTCACTCCCCACGCGCACTGGTGCAGGGGTCGCTCGGCGTCAGCGTCGAGCGGGGGCATCGAACTCCTGGGACACGGCTTGGCGGTGAGCGCCATCAAGCCGCCGGAGCTGGGCCAGGGCATGGTTCTGCGAGCGCTGAACCTGCTGGAGCGCGAGGTGAGCGGCTCCTGGCGCATCAACCCGGCGCCCACGGCGGCGTGGCTGGTCCGCGCCGATGAAACCCGGGTCGAGTCGCTGCCCATCGAAGGACAGGCCGTTTCCTTCCGGTCGGGCCCTCGTACGCTCACAAGCATCCTGGTGCTGTGATGGCTCCCACGCCCCGGCTTCGCTCGCTCGACGCCTTTCGCGGTCTCGCTATCGCGGGAATGATCCTGGTCAACAACCCGGGGAGCTGGAGCCATGTCTATCCTCCGCTCGATCATGCGCCCTGGCATGGATGGACGCCCACCGATCTCGTCTTCCCGTTCTTTCTCTTTGCAGTAGGAGCTGCGCTCACTTTCTCCTTCGGGCGACGGTTGCGGGAGGGCGCCACGCGCGCCGCGCTGTTCCGGAAGGTCATCACGCGTTCAGTGCTGCTCATCGTGATCGGACTGGCGCTCAACTTCATTCCGTCCTTCGACCTGTCCACGCTCAGGTTCAGCGGCGTGCTGCAGCGCATCGGCCTGGTCTACTTCGTCGCGGCCTCGCTGTACCTGGTACTCGCGCCCCAGGCGCTTGCCGTGCTTGGCGGAGTGTTGCTCGTGGGCTACTGGCTCGCCATGACGCTCGTTCCGGTGCCGGGTCACGGTGCCGGCGTGCTCGAACCGGTCGGCAACCTGGCGCAGTACATCGACAGCCACCTGCTGGCCGGCCACATGTGGAAACCGGAATGGGATCCGGAAGGACTGCTGAGCACCGTGCCGGCAGTGGTCTCCTGTCTCCTCGGCGTTTACGCAGGCCTCACGCTTCAGCGCGCGGAGGCGACGGACGTACGCACGGCGCGGCTCGCGCTCAGCGGCTTCGGGGCGCTGGTGCTGGGCTGGCTCTGGAGTTTCTGGTTCCCCATCAACAAGAACCTCTGGACCAGCTCATACGTGCTTTTCACCGGCGGGCTGGCGCTGCTGATCCTGGCCACGATGTACTGGTGGATCGATGTGCGGCAGCGCCGGGCATGGAGCATGCCGCTCTGCGTGTTCGGCGTCAACGCGCTGCTTGCCTTCGTGCTGTCAGGATTGCTCGCCCGGGTGCTCATCGCCTGGAAGATTGGTGGCACTTCGGCGCGCGGATGGATCTACGAACACTGGTTTGCGAGCTGGGCCGGCCCGATGAATGGATCACTGGCCTTCGCCGTGGCGTACGTGATCTTCTGGTATCTGGTGCTGCTGGTGCTGGACAAGCGGGGATGGTATGTGAAACTGTAGGGCGT
>DAIMFY010000007.1:14550-22192 GCA_036724295.1 Gemmatimonadales bacterium
TGCCCTACGCCCTTCTCGGATCCCACGCATCCTGTAATGCATCGCCGAGCAGGGTCGAGGCCACCACGACCAGCACCAGCGCCACCCCGGGCGCGAGGGCCACCCAGGGCGCGTTCACCAGCGTGTCGCGCCCCGACGCGATCATGGTGCCCCAGGAGGAGGCCGGGGGTTGGACACCGACTCCCAGGAATGACAGGCCCGCCTCCAGCATGATCGCGTTGCCGAAACCGAGTGCCGCCGCGACCAGCGCCGGCGTCAGGACGTTTGGCAGGATGTGGCGCAGGAGGATGCGGACGCGCCCGCCGCCGAGCGCGCGGGCACCTTCCACGAACTGGCGCGCCATGATGCTGCGCGCCTCGCCGAACACCAGCCGCGCCACGCTCATCCAGCCCGTGACACCCAGCACGACGATGACGAGCGTGGCGCTTGGCTGCCAGAGCGAGGCCAGCAACAGCAGGAGGACTACCCTCGGCAGGGCGAGGGCAAAGTCGGTAATTCCCAGCAGGCCAGTACGCGCGATGCCACGAGACGCGCCGGCCATGGCCCCGACTCCCACACCAAGCAGGGAAGAGATGAGCACGGCGAGCGCTCCCACCACGAGCGACAAGCGAGCGCCATGGAGCAGCCGGGCCCAGACATCGCGGCCCAGCCGGTCGGTGCCAAGGAGGTGAAAGACGCCGTGGAGATCGGTGGCCCCGGGCTGGAGGAAGCGGGTGGCGGCCACATCGCGCGTCAGTTCGGGACCGATGCTCGTCACCAGCGGCGCGCCGAGGGCAAGGCCAATGACCGCGAGCAGGATCAGCCCGCCCCAGACCGCGCGCCGGTCCTGAAGGATGCTGTTCATCCACCGCTCCCCTGGCGAAGGCGAGGATCGGTGAGCGCCGCGAGCCATTCGGCGAGGAGATTGCCCGCGACCACCAGGATGGCACTTACCGCCGTAGCGGCCATCACCACGGGATAGTCCCGTGCCTGCACCGCTTCGACCAGCACTCGTCCCACGCCGGGCCAGGCGAAGATGGCTTCCACGAATACGGCGCCGGAGAAGAGGGCCGGCAGGGACAGCCCAAGCAGGGTGACGACAGGAATCAGTGCGTTGCGCAGCACATGGTGGAACCGCACCCGGCGGCCTGAAATGCCCTTGGCCGCCGCCGCGGTGACGAACGCCTCGCCCTGTACGTCCAGCATGGCAGCGCGCACGAAGCGCGCGGTGCCCGCGATACCGATCAACGTGAGCGTCGTGAGCGGGAGTGCGAGATGCCGCAGGGCATCGATCATCCGCGCGCCGGGGCCCAGGAAATCGGCGTCCAGCCCGGTGGCGCCGAACGCTGGCAGCCAGCGAAGGGCATACGCAAAGAGCATGACCAGCATCAGGCCCAGCCAGTAGCTTGGCATCGCGAAGAGCGTCACCGTGACCACCGAGAGCCCGGTGTCGAGGCTCGTCCGGTTGCGCGAGGCCTGGATGGTTCCGATGATGATGCCGATGAGATAACTGAGCACGAGCGAGAGGCCGGCCAGCTCCACGGTGCGCGGCCAGGCGCGAGCGATCATCCGCAGCACCGGCTCGCCGGTCTCGATCGAGCGCCCCCAGTCGCCCTGGAGAAACGCCCGGGCCCACTCGGCAAACTGCACCGGCAACGGACGATCCAGTCCGAGCACCTGGCGCTGGGCTGCCACCTGGCCCGCCGTGGCGCTGGGTCCGAGCAGTCGGCGCACCGGGTCGCCGGGGGCGGCATGGAGCAGGACGAACGTGAGCGCCAGCACGCCGATGATGACGGCGAGGCCGCGAACGAGCCGGACCAGCATGGAGGCCAGCATCCGCCTATTCTACCGCATGACCCGAGCGCGAAACAGCCGCATCGTCGTGGCGACGGTGCTGGCGCTGGCCGGCTGCGGACCGATGGCCGGCCGTCGTGGGGCGACGGTCATGTTCGCATCCGGCGCCGATCTCCAGAGCATCAATCCCCTCCTCACGCTGCATCCGCTGGCCCATCAGGTGCAGCGCTACGTGCTCTTCACCACGCTGGTGCGCTATGACAGCAGCATGCAGGCCGAGCCGTACCTGGCCCGCCGCTGGCGCTGGTCATCCGGTCACCGGCAGCTCACCTTCACCCTCCACCATGACCTGCGCTGGCACGACGGGCGCCCCACCACGGCGCATGACGCCAAGTGGACCCTCGACGCGGCGCGCGATAGCGTCACCGGGTATCCCCGCTACCAGGATCTGCGCGGCCTGCAGCAGGTCTCCGCGCCTGACGACACCACACTCGTGCTCACCTTCACGGAACCCCAGCGCGCCATCCCCGACGTGCTCACCGACCTGGCGGTGCTGCCCGAGCACCTGCTGGGCGCGATTCCGCACGGTGAGCTGCGCCGCGCGCCCTTCAACGAGCGTCCGGTCGGCAACGGACCGTTCCGGTTCGTGTCGCACGAGCCCAACCGGCGCTGGGTCTTCCGGCGCAATGACAGCTTCCCCGTCTCGCTGGGCGGCCCGCCGAAACTGGACCGGTTCATCGTGGTCGTGGTGGATGAACCGGCGACCAAGCTCGCGGCGTTGAGCTCCGGCGAGCTCGATTTTGCGGGAATCCAGCCCGCGCACGCGGCGTTTGTGCGGCGAGACCCCGACCTTGCCGTGGTGACCTATCCACTGCTGTTCACCTATGGCATTGTCTTCAACACCCGGCACCCGCCGTTTGATCAGCTGGCTGTGCGCCGGGCGGTGTCCGATGCGCTCGACCGCGAGGAGATCGTGGATGGATACCTCTTCGGGTTCGGGACGCCCGCGTGGGGACCGGTGCCGGAGGGAGCGCCGGGGCGACTGGATGACGGTCGCACGTCTCGGGTCACGAGTCACGAGTCACGAGTCACCGCGACCCGCGGCTCGCGACCCTCCTTCCAGCTTCTGACCGTGGGCTCGGGCGAAGCGGCGCTAGAGCAGCTGGTGCAGGCGCAGCTTGCGCGAGCCGGGTTCGCGGTTCATATCCGGCAGATGGAGCTCTCCGCGTTTCTCGACCGGGTCTACGGAGCGAGCCACGACTTCGATGCGGCGGTACTCGGGGTGCCCGGTGACCCGGGGCTCGGATATCTTGCGCCGCTGCTCCAGCTGGCCGGCATTCCGGCTGATGGAAATCCCGATGATGAACAGCGTACCTTCCGTGATGCGATGCCAGTGGCATTTCTCTATCATGCGCGCGGACTCCAGGGGATGAACCGGCGGGTGCATCACGTCGTGATGGACTTGAGGGGCGAGCTGCCCACGGTCGCAGAATGGAGCGTGGAATGACGGTGAGACGAGCACACGCCGCGGCACCAGTTCGGCTCGATCTTGCGGGCGCGTGGACCGACGTTCCCCCATTCTCCGCGCGCGAAGGGGGAGCCGTCGTTTCAGCCGCAATCGACCTTGCCGTGCACGTCAACGTGCTCCCCGGTGGCGATGGCGTCGAGCTGATCTCCGAGGATCTCGAGATCCGCGAGGATCTGGAAGCTCGTGAATCACGCCTTCCGCTGCTGGCGCACGCCGTCCGCCGCTGGCCCGTCGCGGACGCCACGATCGTCTGCCGGAGCGATGCGCCGCCGGGCTCCGGCCTCGGCTCCAGCGGGGCGATGGGTGTAGCCATGGTGGCTGCATTGCATCACGCTCGCAGCGAGGCCGTGGACGCCGCCACGATCGCGCAGGAAGCCTGGGAAGTGGAAACCCGGGACGCCGGCATCCCTGGCGGACGCCAGGATCAGTGGATGGCAGCCCTCGGCGGGTTTCGCTTTCTGGAGTTCCACGATCCCGAGATCCATTCCGCGCCGGTGGCGCTCGACTCGGCCTTCGCGGCGGAACTGCAGGATGCGATGGTGCTGTGCTATACGGGCATGTCGCGGGTGTCAGGCGGTACCATCGCGCGGGTCATGGCGGCATACGAGCGGGGCGATGCCCGGGTGGTGGCGGCGTTGCGCGGCCTCCGCGAACTCGCCAGCCGCATGCGGGCGGCCCTTCGCGAAGGATGCCTGGAAGAGGTGGGGCGTATCCTGGCTCACAACTGGGAACTCCAGCAGCAACTCGATCCCGCCATGTGTACGGCAGAAATGGCGGAGCTCGAGTCCGCTGCCGCGCGACAGGGCGCCATCGGCGGCAAGGCCGCAGGCTCCGGAGCCGGTGGCTGCATGTTCTTCCTGGCACCCGGACGCCGGGCAGCGGTGGAAGCTGCTGCCCGGGCAGCCGGCGCCAGCGTACTCACGGTGCGATGGGCAAGGGAGGGTGTCACGACGTGGTAACGGCAGAAGATCTCGAAGCCCGGCGAGAGCGCGTGAACGAATCGCCCGAGCTGACAGCGCTGGAGCGGCGGCTCAGGGAGCGGGCGGATCGCATCATCAACGAGCTGCCAGTCGTACCAGGGGAGAAGGCGCTCATGTCCCGGGTGGGCGGTTCCTGCCCCCACGACGGGACACCGTTCGGCTTCGATCCCTGGTGTGGCGACCGCTGGCAATGTCCCCACTGTTTTCAGTCCTTCGAGGGCGACTATCACCGGCGTCACTGGGCACGGTACCAGCACCTTTGGCTCGCTGAGCAGGCCGCCTCGCTGGCGGCGCTTGCCGCCCTCGGCGGTCACGAGCGTGCCGCCGAGAGGGCCGTCTCGCTGCTGGATGCCTATGGCCCGTACGCCGATTATCCCAATCGCGACAACGTGCTCGGGCCGGCCCGGCTGTTCTTCTCCACCTACCTCGAATCCATCTGGCTCACCAACTGGCTTGGCGCCGCCGTGATGCTGCGCGAATCGGGATCGCTGCCCGAAGCGACGATCGCCGTCGTGGACCAGGTGGCGGATGAAGCGGCAGCGCTGATCGGCGATTTCAACGAGGGATTTTCCAACCGGCAAGTGTGGCATGACGCTGCATTGGCCGCGGTCGCCGTGTGGTTCGAGGATGCTGAGCTGGCCGAGCGCGCCATTGAAGGCGACAACGGCCTGCTCGCCCTGATGGCGCGGGGCCTGGGTGGCGATGGCATGTGGCACGAGGGCGAGAATTACCACCTCTTTGCCCTCCAGGGCATGCTGACCGGCGTGCGCTGGGCCCGGCTCTGCGGCATGGACCTGCCGGCTGATCCCGCCCTCGCAGCGCACCTCGCGAGCGCGCTGCGTGCGCCGCTCATCACGGCATTGCCCGACGCCACCTTTCCCGCGCGCAAGGACTCGCGCTTTGGAGTTTCGCTGGCGCAGCCCATGTATCTCGAACTGTGGGAGGTGGGACTGGGACTGCTCAGCGGCCGTGCCGGCGCCGATCTCACGGGCATGGCCGACTGGCTGCATCGCCGGTATCGGGAGCAGGCCCCGCCGGCCCGCTTCTTCGATTCCTACCTGTTCGAAGCGGGCGAGCCCGCGCCGGCCATGCGCGACCGCTCCTCCCTTTCATGGCACGTGCTGCTGGAAGGCCTCGCCAGACTGCCGGAAGAGTCGACATGGACGCCACCGAGTACCCTGATGCAATCCCAGGGACTCGCCATCCTGCGCGATGCTCGGCGCTATGTCAGCCTGGAAGCGGGAGCCTGGAGCGGTGGCCATGGGCACCCAGATCGGCTGCATCTTTCATGGTTTGCCGACGGGATCAATTGGCTCACCGATCCCGGCACCGGCAACTACGTGGACCGCGATCTGTTCTGGTACCGTTCGACGCTGGCCCACAACGCGCCCCTGCTCGATGGAAAATCCCAGCACGGCGGCGACGCGCACTGTGATGCATTCGAGGCGGGCGAGGAGTGGTCGTGGGTGCGCGGAATGTGGGATGACGTCACCCGCACTGTCGTCATGGGTCCGGCATACCTGCTCGACGTGGTCCAGCTCGCCGGTGACCGGAAGCGGACCATCGGACTCCCCTGGCATCTGGCCGGAGCCCAGCTGCCCGAGGGCACCGCCCGGGCCGCAGACCTGGATCTGGGCGAGTTCGTGACTGACGTTCGCCAGCTTGCGCCGGATGCGGATCACTGCTGGCGGGTAACCGCCATCGAGCGCAACCAGCCGCTCGCGCTCACCTTCGCGGGCGCCGGCGATCTCTTCATGGCCAACGGGCCCGGACTTCCCGGTGCCGCCGAACAACGCTTCCTCCTCCGTCGTGCCAGCGCCAATGACGTCACCCTGGCAACGCTGTTGACGGCAGGCGACCAGCCGTGCAGCATCTCCATCGAAGGCGGGACCGTCATCGTGGAACTGGACGGCGAGCGCCACGTGCACGCGCTGCTGAGCGATGGTTGGGAAATCCAGACACCGGCCGGCCGCATCCGGCTGGGTGGTCATCTCCTGCGGCAACCTGCGTTCGAGCCGCTGCTGACCCGGGTGCGGAACGATCCAGCGCGGGGCACGGCGCTGCGGCTGCCCGAACCACCCGCGCTCGATGGGTCACCAGACGGCTTTGACGAGCGCATGCCGTTGATGCTGGACCATGACGACCAGTACCGCCGGAGCGAGGATCCCTACGAAGGGCCTGAGGTATTCGGCGCCCGCGCCAGCGTCAACTGGGACGACGACGCGCTGTATGTGGATGTGGACGTGCTCAAGATGTCGCCCACGTTCCGGCCCGCAGATGCCGCACCACTCGAATTCGATAATGACGCCGAGGAAATCCACTCTGATGGCCTGCAGCTTTACCTGCAGGATCCGGAAGGCGAACTGTGGGGTGTGCTGATCGTGCCGGAAGCGGGCGGTGGGCTGCGGGTCCGGCCCGCGGGAGGCTCGGCTGCGGATCCTGCCTCCGTGCGCGGTGGCTGGATGCTGACGGATGGTGGTTACCGGGTGACCCTCGCGCTGGCACCCGATTTCTGGCCGGACCTGGCGATGCTGCAGCAGGTACGGTTCGATCTCGCCGTGAACGAGATGCGGCCGGGCCGGCTGCGCCGCGCCGGCCAGCTGGTGTGGAGCGGCGGCGGGGGCTGGGTGTATCTCCGAGGCGACAGCCAGGACGTGAGCAGGCTCGGGGTGCTCGACCTGGCATGAGCTCTCACATTCCCGGCTTTACCTCCACGGGCAGCAAGCGCCCGGAAGCGCTCTACGGAATCGTCGAGCCCGACGGAGCGCCGCTTCGCATGGTGCGGGCCTCGGGCTGCACCGTGACCGCAGATGACGGACGGTCATACACGGATTTCATCATGGCCCTTGGCGCCGTCGCCCTGGGCTATGCAAACCCCGCCGTCACGGCCGCCGTTACACAGGCGGCCTCGGACGGCCTGGTCGGCCCGCTCGCGCCGGTGCTCGAGGAGCGGGTGGCCTTCCACCTCTCCCGGCTGCTGCCGTGGGCTGAGCAGGTGCGGTTCCTCAAGACCGGTGCCGAGGCAGTTGCCGCTGCCGTGCGGATCGCGCGCACGCACACACAACGTGAGCAGGTCATCGGTTGTGGTTACCATGGCTGGCTCGATGGTACCCAGGACAACGGTGCCAGCGGCGTGCCAGCGGCTGTCTCTGCTCTCTTCACGCGCATTCCCTTCAATGATCCCGAGTCGGCCAGGAGGCGCATCCGCGCTGCCGGTGACAAGCTGGCCGCGGTGATCGTCGAGCCGGTGATCGAGGCGGCGCCGTCGCCGGAGTGGCTCACCGCGCTCCGCAGCGAAACCCGCCGCGTGGGTGCGGTGCTCATTTTCGATGAGATCAAGACGGTGGGCCGGGTGGCGCTG
>DAIMFY010000008.1:0-21096 GCA_036724295.1 Gemmatimonadales bacterium
GTTGGCAGTTGAAACGTTCCAAGCGGTTTTACCAGGAACCTGGACCTGGGCACGCAACCATTCTTTCATCCGACCCGTCGAAGCCAGTCGCCCCCGGATCAGTAGCCAAATATAACCAGCAAGGAATAGGCCGGGAAGCAGGACGGGCAAGACGGGCAAGACGGGCATGACGGGCATGACGGGCATGACGGGCATGACGGGCAGGCCCAAGCTGGCCTGACATCACCCGCCCATCGCGCCCATCGCGCCCATCCTATTTCATCTTCTCCGCCACCACCACCCGATCCCTCCCCTGCTCCTTCGCCTTGTAGAGCGCCTGGTCTGCCTGCAGCAGCAGGTTGTCGATGGACCGGCTGGTTTCCGGGCAGGCTGCCACGCCAAACGAAGCGGTCAGGTTCCTGGCCGTACCTTGCCACTCCCACGCTCGCGCGGCGAGCGCCGAGCGCACCCGCTCGGCGATCCTCCGGCCCACATCCAGCGGCGCATTCGGCAGCCAGATCACGAATTCTTCCCCACCGATGCGCGCCACCGTATCCATGCCGCGAACCTGGGCACGCAGCAGTGCGGCGAGATGAATGAGCGCCGAGTCGCCGGCAGGGTGCCCGAGCCCGTCATTCACCTTCTTGAAGTGATCGAGATCCATCGACACCAGCGCACCACCGGCCAGCTTGGTGTCGTGCATGGCGCGCTGGAGCTCGGCCCGGTTGCCAAGACCGGTGAGGGGATCGCGGTACGCACCGCGCTCCGCCACCGCATGCTGCTGCGCGGCCGCCAGGCGCGGCCCCGCTTCGCGAATCGATTCGAGAATCTCCGCCAGCCGAGTTCCCGAAGGCTCAACCCCGCCGGTGAGCCAGAGCGCCGCGGCACCCACCACCTGGTTTCCGGCGGCGACGATCGATTCAAGCTGGACCATGGCAGGTCGCTGGCGGCGGTCCGCGGCGGCACCACCCAGCGGATCGCCGCGCACCACCATCCGTTCCATGTTTCCACGCGCGACTTTGTCCAAGTCGCAGTCAGGCGCAACGATCTTCTCCAGCAGTCGGCGATCAGCGTGGCCCGAGACACCTGCCACCCGAACACCGTCAGGCTCGCGCGAAACCACGATCACGGCGGCGTTGGTGGATCGTTCGAGCTGGTAGGCGAGGCGCAGTGCTACACTGCCCACGGACTCGATGGCGACACTGTCGGGGCGTGCCTGCGCGAGTGCCACGACATCCGGCCGTCGCTTGAGCCCCTCGAGCAATCGGTCAAGATCCTCATCCACCTCAGGGCTCGGCGTGACGCCAGTCGGCACGAGCAGCGCGACCGCGAAACGATTCCGGCTCCGAATCACGAGCGTACCCGACTCGACCCGCTCCACACCGCTGCGTTCGCTGTCGCGGGCGCTCTCGACCCGGCGATCGAGCGAGACTACTTCGTTGAACGACAGCCGATCCGCGTCGATGACTCGCTCGATGACCGGATCGTCATCGCCTACCGCCCGTTCGGAGAGCCACACGCCAAGCGCACCATGCGCCCGTAGCAGCCAGCGCAACGCGGGCTCCGGCAGAAGCTCGGGCCCGGCCACAGCCCGCGTCGCGAGGCCTGGCCGGCCCGCGGCAGAGCCAAACCGGGCATGCGCGTACCAGCCGGCCACCACACCAATGATGAGCGCGAGGATGAACGGCGTCATCGCGAGAGAATACGGCTGGCCGCCACCGCGGCACCAAAGCCGTTGTCGATGTTGACGACCGTGACGCCGGAGGCGCAGGAGTTGAGCATGCCAAGCAGTGCCGCGAGCCCGCCAAACGACGCGCCGTAGCCCACGCTGGTGGGTACGGCGATCACCGGCTGCCGCAGCAGCCCGCCGACCACGCTTGGAAGGGCGCCCTCCATGCCTGCCACCACGATCACGACATCGGCGGCGCGCAGCCGTTCACTCTCGGCCAGCAGCCGGTGCAATCCGGCCACCCCGACGTCCACGAGTCGGTCGACACCATGCGAGAAGGCCTCCAGCACAATTGCGGCCTCCTCGGCCACCGGCAGGTCGCTGGTGCCGGCCGACACAACGGCGACGGTGCCGACGGTCGTGACCGGTTCATCGGGCTTGAGCCACGCGACGCGAGCCATGCCGCTCCACTGCATCGCGGGAAACCGCTGCTGCAGGAGCGAGCATTGTTCGTCGGTGACCCTCGTGGCAAGGAATCCGCCGCCTGCTGCGGCCAGGTGCTCCGCAATGCCCACTACTTGCTCGGCGGACTTGGCGGCGGCGAAGATCACCTCGGGCCGGCCCTGCCGCAGCGCACGATGATGATCGATGGTGGCGAACGGCAATTGTTCGGAGGGGAAATTGCGCAACTGCTCGAGCGCCGCGGCCGCAGCTACGCGACCGGCCGCGACCGCGGCCAGGAGGTCGGCCAGCGCCGCCGGTGTCACGCCACGCGAGGGATCGGCGTGAGGTCGCGATCCAGGTACGCGTGGAAGATCTGCTCCGCCTCGGTCATGGTTTCCACCTGGAAGAGGCGCTGGCGGAGATCGCTCGAGCCATGCAGGCCCTTGGTGTACCAGCCGAGATGCTTTCGGAACTCGATTACCGTCTTGCGGGCGTCGCCCTGCAGGCGTAGCGCGAGCCGCGCATGCGCCAACGCCACGCGAAACCGCTCATGCGCGTCAGGCAGGATCGGCCTGGGATCGTCGGCGAGCAGCGCCTGGGCATCGCGAAAAATCCACGGATTGCCAAAGGCCCCGCGGCCGATCATCACGCCGGCACAGCCGGTATGCTCTCGCATGCGCACCACATCCTCGGCGGTTTCGATATCGCCGTTGCCGATCACGGGAATGTCGAGCGCTTCCACCACCTGCGCGATCTCGTCCCAGTTGGCATGTCCCGAGAACATCTGGGTGCGGGTGCGCGCATGCAGGGTAAAGGCGCGGGCACCGGCGTCCTGCATGCGCAGGGCAATTTCCACTGGCGTGCGGCATTCTTCATTCCAGCCGGAGCGGGTCTTTACCGTCACCGGCAGGTGCGTGGCCCCGATGACCGCGCGGATGATCCGGTCTACGAGGCCCATATCCTTGAGGCAGCCGGACCCGCCGTTCCGCTTCACGACCTTCTTGACCGGGCAGCCGAAGTTGATGTCGATGAATTCCGGCTGGTAGTGCTCGGAAATCAGTCCCGCCGCCTCGGCCATGGCATCGGGATCGGAACCGTAGATCTGGATGCCGATGGGGCGCTCGCAGGCCTCGAACTCCGCCCCCTCCAGCGTGGTGCGAATCCGGCGGCGAATGGCTTCCGATGAGAGGAACTCGGACAGCACCACATCCGCACCCAGCTCCCGGCAGATCTGCCGGAACGGGGCTTCGGAAACGCCCGCCATGGGCGCAAGCAGGAGCGCAAAGGGATGCGCAGACGGATAGGGCAGCTGCATGACAGGAAAAATACCCGCCGCAGAGAGGAGGGGCAACGTGGGGCTGGCGCCCGCTCAGATACGATGCCACATTGCCGAGACACCTCTCCAGCGAGTCTCCACAGCAACGATTTTCCCCAGGGGTATCACGATGACTACATCTCGTGCCGTGTGCGCGCTATTCGCGACCTCGCTCCTTGCCGTGGCCTGTGATCAGACCAGTCCCACCGCGGCTGATGCGCCCGCCTTTGCCAGGGCCGCCACCGCGGATCTTCCCTACGGCGAAGGACCGGTCAGCCCGGTGCTCGACAGCATCAATCGGGCACTCGCCTCGCGCGGCCTGAATGTCCAGATCGAGCGCGCCGAATTTGTCGTCGCGAACAAGTCGGGCGCGGATGCGGCCGGCCAGGTGATCTTCGCCAACGATCGGGCAAAGAGGCTGACGTCGCGATGGGTGGCGGGCGACGAGCGCCGCGCGGCCGACGGCGACCGCATCAACTGGCTCGCGGTGAGCCCCTTCATGGCCGCGACGACCAGCGCCGGGCTCCGGGACGTTACGGCATCGGTCGCGTCGGCCTTTGCCACCTGGGACAATCAGACGTGCAGTACCCTCGATATCAACGAGCGGGAGTGGGGTGGCACCACCTTCCCCAGTGCCATTCTCGATGTCGGCCTCCCGGCCGATCCATACGAGGCCAACATCAACATCATCGGCTTCCTGCCGGGCACCCTGTTCGACGCCGTGCTGGGCGCGGGGAGCTCTGAATCGGTGCTCGGCGTCACGTTCACGTTTGTCTTCGTCAATCCGGATGATTCCCCGACCGACATCAATCACGATGGCCGGGACGACACGGCCTTCAAGGAAATGTGGTTCAACAACGACTTCACCTGGACCACGACGGGACTGGGCAGCGACATCGACGTCCAGACAGTGGCGTTGCACGAGATTGGCCACGCGCTCGAGATGGGCCATTTCGGCAAGATTTTTGGGACGCTGGGGAATCTCAAGCTCCACGTGGCCCCACGCGCCGTGATGAACGCCGTGATCCTGGGGACGCTCCGGAGCCCGCTCGGCTCCGATAACGCATCGTTCTGCGGCAACTGGGCGAGTTGGCCGAAATAGGGCGTGGGGCGTGGGGCGTGGGGCATGCTCCCACGCCCTACGCCTTATTCCCACTCAATCGTGGCCGGCGGCTTTGAGCTCACGTCGTAGACCACGCGATTCACGCCTTCGACTTCATTGGCAATGCGGTTGGAAATGGTGGCCAGCACGTCTGGTGGGAATGGAAACCAGTCCGCTGTCATGCCATCACGGCTGGTGACGGCGCGGAGCGCCACCACCTGGTCATAGCTCCGCTCGTCCCCCTGCACGCCGACCGAACGAATCGGTAGCAGCACGGCGAATGCCTGCCAGATGTCGTCGTACAGGCCGGCAGCGCGAATTTCTTCGATGTAGATCGCATCTGCGTGTCGCAAGGTCTCGAGCGCCGGCTCGGTGACCGCACCCAGGATGCGAATCGCGAGCCCCGGTCCGGGAAACGGATGCCGCCCCACCATCTCCTCCGGCAGCCCGAGTTCGCGGCCAACCTGTCGCACTTCGTCCTTGAACAGCTCCCGCAGCGGCTCGATGAGCTTGAATGGGAGTCGCTCCGGGAGCCCACCAACATTGTGGTGACTCTTGATGGTGACCGACGGCCCGCCCATCGGTGAGACCGACTCGATGACGTCGGGGTAGAGCGTCCCCTGCACCAGGAAGCCGACGTCGCCGCCGACGGCATGCGCTTCCGCCTCGAAGACATCGATGAAGGTGTGGCCGATACGGCGGCGCTTTGTCTCGGGATCGGTAACACCGGCCAGCTGGTCCAGGAACTGCCGTGAAGCGTCCACCACCCGAAGGTCGATCCCCAGGTTGCTACGGAAGGTATGCTCGACCTGCTCGCGCTCGCGAAGGCGCAGCAATCCGTGATCCACAAAGATGCAGGTGAGGCGGTCGCCCACCGCCTTATGCACCAGGGCAGCAGCCACGGCGCTGTCCACACCGCCTGAAAGGCCGCAGATGATGCGTGCGGTCGGCCCCGCCATTTCCCTGACGCGCGCTACCTCCCGGTCCACGAAGTGACCGGGGGTCCAGTCGGGCGTGCAGTGACAGATCTCGAAGAGAAAGGCCGAGAGGATTTCGCCGCCGCGCGGCGTGTGGGCCACCTCGGGATGGAATTGCACGCCATAAAACGGGCGGGATCCATGCTCGATCGCGGCAACCGGCGTGTTGGCACTGTGCGCGACAACCCGGTATCCGGGCGGTGCCACGTCAACGTGATCACCGTGGCTCATCCAGACCGGAGACTCCTCGCCGGCCTTGAAGCCGGGGAACAGCCTTCCACCGCTGACCGCGACCGATGCCCGCCCGTACTCCCGCCGCGCCGCGCGCACGACGGAGCCGCCACTCAGCTGCGCCAGCAGCTGCATGCCGTAGCAAACGCCAAGAATCGGGACATCGAGGTCGAGCAGGGCTGGATCGGCGGTGGGAACATTCTCGCCGTACACGGAATTGGGACCGCCCGAGAGAATGATCCCCTGCGGGTTCCAGTCCCGGATCCACTCCACCGTGCGGCTCGGCGGGTGAATTTCGCAGTAGACATGGGCCTCGCGGACGCGACGGGCAATGAGCTGGGTGTATTGGGATCCGAAATCGATGATCAGTATGCCCGGCTCATGTGCCATGGTCGTCTCAGTCTCCCGCGAGAGTTTCGCCCCGCATCAGGTCCGCCACGGATTCGCGCGCACGGATAACCCGGAAGGCGCCGTCCTGCACCAGCACTTCCGCGGCCCGGGGACGGCTGTTGTAATTGGAACTCATGGCGAAGCCGTACGCGCCCGCGCCGAGCAGGGCCAGGCGCTCGCCCCGCTCGACACCGGCAAGCTCACGATCGAGCGCCAGGAAATCTCCCGACTCGCAGACCGGCCCCACCACGTCCACCAGGCTCACGGGTCGACCCGCCTCGCGCAACTCGACGATCTCGTGCCACGCCTGATAGTGACTGGGGCGCACCAGATCGTTCATGCCAGCATCCACTATGACCACGTCGCGACCGCCCGAGTGCTTCCGGAACACGACGGACGTCAGCAGCACACCTGCGGCCGCCACCAGGTAGCGGCCCGGCTCGAGCGAGACAGTGAGACCGGTGTCGGCCACCAGTGGGGCGATGCATGCCGCGAGTGACGCCGGATCGAGCGGCTTCTCATCGTGATAGCGCACGCCCAGCCCACCGCCGATGTCCAGCGACCGGATGCCGCTGACACCTGCGGCCTCCAGCACCCTTACCAGGTCCAGCAACCGGGTGATACCCTGCATGTAGGGCGCGGCGTCGAGCAGCTGGCTGCCGAGATGCATCGCGACCGTGTCGAGCGTGAGCCATCGATTCCGCGCAATGGCCTGCGCCATCGGCACTACCTGGTCTATCGGCACGCCGAACTTGATCCCACCCTGCCCTGTCGCGATGAAGGGATGGGTAGCCGCGGTGACGTCAGGATTGACCCGGATGCCGACCGTCGCCTGCCGCCGGAGCCGCTCGGCGATCGGCGCAAGCGCGTCCAGTTCGGCGGCCGATTCCAGGTGGATGTGCCCCACGCCGCTCGTGAGAGCGAGCTCCAGCTCCGCGTCCGTCTTGCCCACCCCGCTGAAGACCACCCGCCCAGGAGGAAAACCCGCCGCAAGGACGCGCTGCAGCTCACCGCCAGAGACGATGTCGGCCCCCGCGCCGAGATCGCACAGGAGCCGCAGCACCGCAAGGTTGGAATTGGCCTTGACGGCGTACGCGATGCGGTGCGGAATGACACCCAGGGCATCATCGAGGGCGCGATAGCGCTGGCGCACGACATCGGCGTTGTAGACAAAGGCCGGGGTGCCCACTGCGTCGGCGATGGCCGGGAGACTCACGCCGCCAGCATGGAGCTCGCCATCGACCCGCTCCAGCCCCGCATCCTCCAGCAGGAGGGCGCGCGCCTCCGGCGGCGTGCTCTGCGGGCGTGTCGTCGTCAGTAGGCCTTTGCCCACACCGCCTCCGCGACGCTTGGCCGGTTGCACCAGAGACAGGTGACCGGGGCGACGGGGGACCGGAACTCCACGTCGGGCAGCACCCGGATTGTCGCCTTGGTCTGCTCCTTGATTTCCGCCTCGCACGCGTTGTCGCCGCAGAAGCCGCCGTAGACGAACCCGCCCTCACCGGCCATTCGTGCGATGAACTCCTCCTTCGTCGCACCCCGGAGACTGCCCGCCTCTCGCCGTTGGTGGGCTGCCTGCAGCAATGCCGCCTGCATGTCGTCCATTTCCTGCTGCATGCGGCGCGCAAGACCAACGACGGAGACCGGCTCCTTCTTTCCGCCGGTTCGCCGGGCCAGCATGACCGAACCGGCGGCCAGATCGCGGGGCCCGATCTCCAGTCGGAGGGGGACGCCGCGCGCCTCCCACTCGTAGTACTTGGCACCGGGCTTCATGTCATCGCGGGCATCGAGATGCACCCGGATCTGCGCCGAGCGCAGCTCGCGGACGAGTTCGTCGGCCGCCTGCATGACCGAGCCGCGCTCCTCCTCGGTCCGGTAGATCGGCACGATCACCACTTGCCACTGCGCCAGACGAGGCGGGCAGACCAGGCCCTTGTCGTCGCTATGCGTCATGATCAGCCCACCCACCAGCCGAGTGGACACGCCCCACGAGGTGTTCCAGACATAGTCCAGCCGGCCGTCGGCCGTCTGGTACGTGACGTCGAAGACGCGAGCGAAGTTCTGCCCCAGGTTATGGCTGGTCCCGGCCTGCAGCGCCCGGTTGTCCTGCATGAGCGCCTCGCAGCTATAGGTGCGGAGCGCGCCGGCAAACCGCTCGCTGTCGGTCTTCCGCCCCGTAAGCACCGGCATGGCCATCCACTCTTCCATGAATTTCCGGTAGAGGCCCAGGATCATCAACGTTTCCTGCTCCGCCTCGTCTTCGGTGGCGTGGGCCGTATGGCCTTCCTGCCAGAGAAATTCCGTGGTGCGCAGGAAGAGCCGCGTGCGCATCTCCCACCGCACCACGTTGGCCCACTGGTTGATGAGCAGGGGCAGGTCACGGTAGCTCTGGATCCACTTGGCGTACATGGCGTAGATGATCGTCTCGGACGTGGGCCGCACCACCAGCGGCTCTTCCAGCTCCTTGCCGCCACCGTGGGTCACGACCGCCGTTTCCGGCGCGAACCCCTCCACGTGCTCCGCTTCGCGGGCGAGGAAGCTCTGGGGAATAAAGAGCGGGAAGTAAGCGTTCTGGTGGCCGGTGTCCTTGAACATTCCATCCAGGGCGCGCTGCATCTGCTCCCAGATGGCGTAGCCGTTGGGCCGGATCACCATGCAGCCGCGGACGGGACTGTAGTCCGCCAGCTCTGCCCGGGCGATCACGTCGTTGTACCACGCGCTGAAATCTTCCGCCCGCGTGGTCAGCGCCTTCTCCTGCGACATCCCGTCTCCTTGCTGCTCTCGGTATCGCGAGCGGTCAGGCCCGCCCGCATTTCTCGGCGAGCTGGCGCACGATGGCTTCCCGTGCCACGCCAATCTGCTCACCCTTGCCCAGGTCCTTGAGCATCACTTCCCCGCGGGCCCGGTCGTCTGGCCCGATCACCACGACAAACGCCGCGTCCCGCGCATCGGCCAGCTTGAACTGCTTGCCGAGCGACTGCCCACCAAGCGCAAATTCGACCGTCAGGCCGGCATCGCGCATTTCATGCACCAGCGTGAGGACAGCTGGCTGGTCCTCCGCGGTCACGCCGGCGACGAACACGTCGACGGTTGACCGTTGACCGTTGACCAGTCCTCGCTCCTTCAGCAATTCCCCCAGCACCACATCGCCCATGCCGAAACCGAGCGCCGGCAGGTCCACGCCGCCCAGGGAGGAGAGCAGGTTGTCGTAGCGCCCGCCCCCGCAGATGGCCCGCAGACTCCGTCCTGCGTCGAACAGCTCGAACACCGTGCCGGTGTAGTAGGCGAGCCCTCGCACGATGGTCAGGTCCACGTCGACGAACTCGCGGAGTCCCATCGCATCGAGGCCGGCGAGCGTCCGTTCCAGGGGCGCCAGCGCCTCTTCCGCGCCGGGGCGCTGCGCCAGCATGCTGCGCACATCGTGGATGCTGCGCAGCCCGGCGATCTGGAACACGGCTTCGTTCGCCTCGCCCGAGAAGCCCGCCCCGTGCAGGCGTGACGCGAGCTCGGCCCTGGGCGTCCGCTCGACCTTGTCGATGGCCATGAACGCCTCATTGACACCGTCGGCCGGTACGCCGTGGGCGAGGAGCAGGCCGGTGAGCACGCGGCGGTCGGACACGCGGGCCCGCACATCGCCCGGGCCCAGTCCGAATGCGCGCAGCACGTCCAGCGCCAGCGCGATGATTTCCACGTCGGCCAGCGTGCCCGACTCGCCGATCAGGTCGCAGTTGAGCTGGAAGTGCTCGCGCAGGCGACCGCGCTGCTGCCGCTCGTAACGAAACAGCTGCGGTATGGAAAACCAGCGTACCGGCTTCTTGAGGCCATTGGCGCGCGCTGCCACCATCCGCGCCAGCGTTGGCGTCATTTCGGGCCGCAAGGCGACAGCCCGGCCACCCTTGTCCTCGAAACTGTAGAGCTGGCCCACGATCTCGGCGCCGCTCTTTCCCGTGTAGAGCTCCAGCGGCTCCAGCGGCGGGCCGTCATACTCCTCGAACCCGTATCGCGCCGCGACCGTCCGCCAGGTGCGGAAAATGTGCGTCCGCAGCGCGAGGTCTTCTGGATAGAAGTCGCGAAATCCCGGCAGCGCCTGGCTTTGCATGGGCGGGAAGATAGCGGAGTGAGGGGCCCTCAGTCACCGTCCATCATGCCGAGCTGGGCCATGACGTCGCCTACGGTGTGGAAGCTGCCCGTAACGACCACGGTCGCGGCGCCCTCACCGACCTGGGCTACCGCACGCTGGAAATCGGGCTCGAGGTGCCACTCAGCGTGCGCCGGGGGCCGGTCGGGGCGCGCCAGCCACTGCTGCAGCCAGGCCATGTCCCATCCGCGGCCCTGAGCCGTCGGGGCCACCGTGAGGATTCCACGATCCACCACGGCGTCCAGGCGGACCAGCATCTCGGGCCATTCCTTGTCGCCCAGGATGGAGACCAGCGCATGCAGCGGTCGCGCCGGCGGCTGCGCGGCGAGGGCGCGCACCAGCGCATCCATCCCGTCAGGATTGTGAGCAACATCAAACAGCCAGTTCCCTCGCCGGTCCATCCGCCCCGGCACCCGGGCCTCCGCGAATGCCCGCTCAATCACATGGGATGCCGGGCGCCACGTCTCGGGCAAGGCAGCGAGCACCGCCTGGGCTACCGCCGCATTGCGCCGCTGGTGCGGGCCCGCGAGCCCCAGCGGTCCGGTCCATCGGTCAGCTGGCGGCACCACCCTGACGTCGGCATGCGCCCCGGGCTCGCAGCCCCGCACCCAGTCGTCGGCGGCATCGGCCAGCACCCGCACCAGCGCGCACTCGGTCTCCCCGATGACAAAGGGCGCGCCCGGCTTGGCGATCGCCGCCTTCTCGCGGGCAATATCCTCCAGCGTGTCACCGAGATACTTCATGTGGTCCCGCGCCACCTTGGTCACGACGCTTGCAAGCGGCGACACGACGTTGGTGCTATCGAGTCGCCCGCCAAGGCCCACCTCGACCACCGCAATCTCGACACCGCGCGCGGCAAAGTCGGCGAAGGCCATCGCAGTCGTGGTTTCAAAAAAGGTGGCGCCAGTCGCCTCGATCAGCGGCCGCAGCCGTTCGACCCACATGGCGACGGCAGCCTGGCTGATCATCCGGCCGTCTACGCGGATGCGCTCCCGGAACGAGACAAGATGGGGTGAGGTGTACAGGCCGGTGCGGAAACCGGCGCCGGCCAGCGCATCGGCCACGAGCGTGGCCACGCTGCCCTTGCCGTTGGTGCCGCCGATATGAACGACGGCAAACTGCTCCTGGGGATCACCCAGTTCAGACAGCAGTGCCCGGGTGGTCTCCAGCCCGAACTTGATGGTGGTGATGCGCGGGAAGATGTAGTCGAGCGCGTCAGCGTAGGAGAGTGTCACGCAGCGGCGTCAGGCCTCAGCCTCCGCCTGCGCCTTGTGCCGCTGCATGTGGCGCAGCAGCCGGGCCGTGGTGTCGCGAAGCGAGCCGCGGGGAACCACTTCATCCACCTGTCCGTGCTCCAGCAGGAACTCCGCCGTCTGGAAGCCCTCGGGCAGATCCTGGCCGATGGTCTGCTTGATGACACGCTGGCCCGCGAAACCGATCAGCGCCCCCGGCTCGGCGAGGATCACGTCGCCCTGCATGGCGAAAGACGCCGACACCCCGCCCGTGGTCGGATCGGTAAGGATGGTGATGAACGGCACCGCCTCGCGATACATGGCCGCGATGGCCGCGGATGTCTTCGCCATCTGCATGAGCGAGAGCACCCCCTCCTGCATGCGGGCGCCGCCCGATGCGCAGACCAGCACCAGCGGCAGCTTGCGCTCCGCCGACCGACGGGCCAGGCGCGCCACCTTCTCGCCAACCACCGAACCCATCGAGCCGCCCATGAAGGCGAAATTCATGACGCCCAGGTGGAACGGCAGGTTCTCGAGCCGGCCGATGCCGGCATACAGCGCGTCCGACTCGCCGGCTTTCTTGCGCGCCCGCTCGAGACGCTCTTCGTAGTGCTCGAAATGGAGGGGATCGACGGACCGAAGATCGGACCACAGCTCCCGCCAGGTGCCCTCGTCGGTCAGGAGCTGGACGTACTCCTCCGCGGAGAAGCGCTTGTGCTTGCCGCACTCGGGGCACACATTGAGCGCCTTCTCGAACTTCTCGCGAATATCGATATGACCGCATCCATCACACTTCTCCCACGCATCGGCCGGGATCTCAAGCCGTTCGCGCTGGGATGAACGCGGTTTCCGTTCTTTCTTGAACCAGGCCATTACTGCCATAGGGAATCGGGCCGCCGTAGTTGCAGACCATGACGGGCGTGCGTCAGCCCTTGAATGTCGCGTGTCCGGGCGTCGAGCGCCAGACCTTGCCCCATAACCTGTTGTCAGTTATCGAGATAGCCAGCCAGCCGAGCATCCCAGGAAGCCCGCAGTGCCAGGCCCAGACAGACGCAGCAAATGAGGAAAAATGACCCGCCATAAGAGAAAAACGGCAGCGGGATCCCGGTCACCGGCATCAGGTTGACGGTCATCCCGACATTCTCGAACACGTGCGTAAACCAGAGGCCCAGGATGCCGAACACGACGAGACTGCTGAAAGGATCGGCGGCGCGGCGCGCCACCCGGATCAGCGACGTGAAGAGCAGGATGAACAACCCCAGCGCCACCAGCACGCCGACAAAGCCCAGCTCTTCCCCCACCACCGAGAAAACGAAGTCGGTATGCTGCTCGGGAAGGAACGCGAGCCGTTTCTGGGGCCCTTGGGTCAGCCCCGAGCCGAACCAGCCGCCGGAACCGATCGCGGTCTTGGATTGCAGCAGGTGATAGCCGGCGCCGCGGGGGTCCGCCTCGGGGTTGAGGAAGGAAAGCAGGCGGTTCTTCTGGTAGTCAGCCAGCTTGTTCCAGAGAACCAGTGCCGCCACCCCCGTGGCAACGTTCAAGCCTACTACAACCACGGACTCCCAGACATACGGCCGCCAGACCACCATCAGCACCACCACCAGCACAATCCAGATCCCCCAGCTCCAGGTGGTGACCGCCAGGAGCAGGCTGATGGCGGGACTCGCCACCATGAACAGGAGGCGGGGCCGGACGCCGGCCCAGTACAGCATCGCAAAGAAGATCCCGACGAACACCAGCGCGCTGCCAAGATCCGGCTGCTTCATGACCAGCAGGAAGGGGATGCCCACGATGAGGCCAGGCGTCCAGAGATTGCGCAGCGACCTGGGCGCTTCCTTGAGTGACGACAGGTGGCGTGCGAGCATCAGCACCGTGGCGAGCTTCGCGAGCTCCGCCGGCTGGCCAATCCGGTGGCCGCCGATGGCGAGCCAGCTCCTGGTGCCTGCCGCGGTGCCTGCTCCCGTGCCGACGAAGAGCACCGCGAGCAGGAGCATCAAGCTGAAGACGTAGATGGCAGGAGTGAGCCACTCCACCAACCGGAATGAAGTCCGGAAGACAATGAAGCCCACCACCGCGCCGATGCCGACCCACACGAGCTGCCGGCTCCAGACGCCTTCCGCCGAGGTGACCACGTCGGTCTGCCCCGCCGAATAGAGGATGATGACGCCATACGTGATGAGGCCGAGGGCAGCAAAGGCCAGTGGCCGATCGATGCGGGACATGCTCACCGCGGTGGCTCCGACGGCATGGTGTCCGGAGCCGTCGTGGTGGGTGCGACCACCCTGCGGCCTCCGCTGTCGGTGATCTCGACGGGCAGCGGTGCGCTGTCAGCCGGGAACGCCGAGGCGGGCGGCGTGCTCACCTGGGCCTTCGTCGTGTCCGGTCCAAGGACGTAGCGCGCCAGCACCTTGGAGACATAACGGCCGGCCACTGAGCCGTGCTCGGCGTGCTCCATGATGGCACCGACCACCAGCACCGGCTTGTCGGCTGGGGCAAAGCCGATGAACCAGCCGTGGTCCTTGCCGTGCGAGTTCTGGGCGGTGCCCGTCTTGCCGGCGATGACGACGCCCTTCTGTCGCGAACCCCCGCCGGTGCCGCGTTCCACGACCGCGATGAGCGCGGTCCGAAGCCCGGCCAACTGCTCTTCATTGAGCCCCAGGTCGTGGGTGGGCACGTCGGCACGAGCCTTGACGACATACGGCGGCACCTCGATGCCATCGCCGGCAAGGGCGGCGTAGAACTGCACCATGTCGATCAGTGTCTGGGTGTTCTCGCCCTGGCCGATGGAGAAGTTGAGCACGGTGGCGGGCGGGCTCCAGTTGCGCGGCCCGTAATGCTTGTCGAAGTACTCATAGCTTGCGGGATAGAGCGACGCCTGCTCGCTGGGCAGGTCCACCCCGCTCCGCCCGGAGAACCCCATCGCCACCCCGTCACTCAGGATGTTGTCGAGGCCGAGCTTGAGGCCGAGCTGGTAGAAGTAGACGTCACAGCTCTGCGCCACGGCGCCGATCAGGTCGAGTGAGCCGTGCCCGTCGCGCTTCCAGCAGCGGAAGATCCGGTTTCCCAGCCGGTAGCCGCCGGTACAGGGCTGCGGCATCTGGCTGTGCAGGTTGATCAGCCCGCGCTTGAGCCCCATGGCGGCGGTGGCCAGCTTGAACGGCGAGGCGGGCGGGTAGCCGCCATTGATGGCGCGATTGAGCAGCGGCTTGTCCACGTTGTCATTGAGCGCGCGCCAGTCGGTGGTGGAGATGCCGCCCACGAACAGGTTTGGATCATAGGATGGCGCGGAATAGAGCGCGCGGATCTGCCCCTTGGGTGTCATGGCAATCATGGCGCCGCGGAACTCGGGCGGCCAGATGCTGTCAATGAAGCGCTGCAGCGGCAGGTCGATCGTGGTGATGAGGGGCTGGCCCGGTTCCGGTGGCAGCATTGCCGAACCCACGTTCTCTCGCACCAGCCGGCCTCGCGCATTCACCTCGACGTAGCGAACCCCGGCGCGGCCCCGAAGGACGGAATCGTATTGCCGCTCGAGTCCCGACTTGCCCACGATGGAGCCAGCCTCGGCTCCCGGGTAGCGGTCCCGCTCGAGATCGCGCTCCGTCACCTCACCCACGTAGCCCACCAGGTGGGCCACCGCCTTGCCGTAGGGATAGAAGCGCTTGGGCTCGCTCTGAATGATGAGGCCGGGCAGCAGCGCGCGCCGTTCCTCCAGATGGGACACCATCTCGAACGAGGCGTCCCCGAAGACCACCACCGGCTGGTAGCGCGCCGCGCGCCACCGCCGTTCGATGTCGTCGACGGCCGAACTGTCCAGCGGCACCACTTGCGAGAAGCGCTGCAGCGTGGCGCGCAGGCTGTCCTGCGAGGTGGCGAAGAGCTTGACCGCGAAGCCAGGAAGGTTCTCGGCAATGGTCTCGCCGTTCCGGTCGAGGATGGCGCCCCGGGGCGGCTCGAGCGGGATGGCCCGCAACCGGTTGGTTTCGGCGCGAAGCTGGTATTTGTCGTGCTGAAGGATCTGGGTCCGGAAGAACGCGCCGATCAGCAGGGCGAACGCGAGCGACAGGACCCAGCGAGCCCCGCTGGCCCGGCGGCGCACCTGATAGGAGTCGAACCCGTTCACCGCATCAGCCTTCCAGCCGGACGTCGAGCCATTCGCGGGTGACGTACACCACCGCCATGCCGGCGAGGGCGGTGGTCAGCGCCTGCAGGGAGCCCGTGGTCAGGCCCTCATGCAGGAATTCGGCGAACGAAGTTCCGGAGAAAGTCAGCACCAGCAGGTTGCGAAGCCAGCAGCCCGCGAAGAAGAGCGCCCCGTGCACCAGGTAGTTCTCCGCGAAGAACACGGCGCGAGCCCACGAGGCAAGGTAACCCACGATGCTGTACGCCAGCATCGAGGCGCCCATCGCCGCCGGGGTCAGCGCATCCGCCAGGACGCCGGCCAGGAAGCCGGTAATCGCGCCCGTGCCGGGCCGGGCCGACGACGCCAGCATGATGAGCAGGATCAGCAGGAAATCCGGCGCAACCGGCCCCGGCATGAAGCGCGGCCGCACAAAATACTGAAGCAGGAGCAGCGCGATCACCAGGAGCACGACCGCGAAGCGGTTGGCTTTCGAGAACGTCATGGTGACGCGGCCGAATCGGTGCCTGAGGCGGGCGGCGGGACGCGAGACGCCGCCGAGGCCGAATCCCTGAGCCAGGCACGGACCGAATCCGCGATCCGCACGCGCAGCAGCGAATCCTGCACGTGCGCTGTCCTGACGGAATCCGCCGCTACCGCGGCGAGGATCGAGTCCGTGGGAAAGGCCGAGGCGATGGTGCTGTCCGTCCGCGCGCTCAGCACCATGAGGTGGGCCGCCGCGCTGGGGTTGGCGGCCGGACGCAGTGAATAGATCCGCTCCCAGCCGGCCTGCTCCCGGGCCACGCCGGTCACCGTGCCGACCGGGATTCCCTTGGGGTAGACGCCGCCCAGGCCGGACGAGAGAATGAGCGTGCCCGACGGCAACGTGTCGCGGTAGCTGGCCGCGCGAAACTCGAGCGACGCTTCGCTGGCGGAGCCCGCGCCCGATGGCGCCACCATCCCCACCACGCGGCCGCCGGCGGCATACGCACTGACCCGAAAATCCGGATGCGCCCACGTCATCACGGTGGCGGTGGACGGCGTGACCCCGACCACGACACCGATCAACCCCTCTGGCGACACCACCGGCTCGAACGCCGTGATGCCCTGTGACGTCCCCGCGTTGATGAGCAGCATCCGCTCATCGCTCGCCGTCGACTGGTGCAGAACCTCGGCTGCCGTGAAATCGGTCTGCATCCGGCGTGACAGCGAGAGCAGGTCGCGAAGCCGGGCGTTCTCGGCGCGAAGCACGGGGACCGTCTGGGCAACCAGGGCGGCGGAATCGCGCGCCGCCGCCACGGTACGGAAGCGGCTCCGGCTGGTGCGGCCGAGTTCGGCCTGTGACTGGAGCCAGACGATGGGGGCAAGCACGGATTGCCGGAGGGCGCCGCTCACCGTCTGCCCCGCCGAATCGGAGAGCAGCAGGAAAACGGCGGCAACGGCGACACAGGCGGCGAGCGCCACGCTGTCACGCCGGGAGTAGGAGCGGTCTGACGCGCTCAGCATCCCCTAGACCTGCAGGACGCTCTTGTACTTGTCGTGTTCGTCGAGGATTCGGCCGGTGCCGCGCACTACGCAGGTCAGCGGGTCTTCGTCAACATGGATGGGCAGCCCCGTCTCCTGCGCGAGCAGGATGTCCAGTCCGCGGATGAGGGCGCCGCCGCCGGTCATCACGATGCCGCGATCCACGATGTCGCTCGCGAGCTCGGGCGGCGTGATCTCGAGGGCGCGGCGCACGGCGTCAACGATCTGCTGGACCGGCTCCTGCACCGCCTCCCGGATTTCGGCAGAATGGACGCGCACGGTTTTCGGGATGCCGGATACGAGATCGCGACCCTTCACTTCCATCTCGCGCTCGTCACCGGTGGGTGCCGCCGACCCGATGCGGATCTTGATCTGCTCTGCCGTGGGCTCACCCACCAGCAGGTTGTAATTCTTGCGCATGAACTGGACGATCGCCTGGTCCAGCTCATCGCCGCCGACGCGGATGCTGGTGTCGGACACGATGCCCGACAGCGCGATGACTGCGATCTCCGTGGTCCCGCCGCCGATATCGATGACCATGTTCCCGGTGGGCGTCTCCACCGGCAGGCCCACGCCGATCGCGGCGGCCATCGGTTCCGCCACCATGTAGACCTGCTTGGAGCCGGCGGTTTCGGCGGAATCGCGGACGGCCCGGCGCTCTACTTCGGTGATCCCCGAGGGAACGCAGACGATGACCTTGGGCTTCACCCGGAAAAAATGCTTGTCGATGATCATCTTGAGAAAATGCCGCAACATCTTCTCGGTCACGTCGAAGTCCGCGATGACCCCGTCCTTGAGCGGTCGCACGGCGATGATCCCCTCGGGCGTCCGGCCCAGCATCCGCTTCGCATCGAGCCCGATGCCCCGAATGCGGCCTGTCGCCTTGTCGAGCGCCACGACCGAAGGTTCGTTGAGGACGATCCCCTCACCCTTGACGTAGATCAGTGTATTGGCAGTACCGAGATCGACCGCGATCTCGTTGGCAGGCAGCAGCGAGGACAACTTGAGGGAACCCAATTTCATTGAGGAAACGCCGGGTCAGAGGCCGGGGAGGTGCCGAACCGACCTAAGCTAAGCGTGCCGAGTAGGGGGAACAAGACGACACCCTACCGGGTACCCAGCCCGGTGCTGCCAAATCCTGCGTCACCCCGCTCCGAGGCAGGCAGGTCGGCCCGCTCCTCGAAGCTCACCTGCGCTACCGGGGCGACCACCAGCTGGGCAATTCGCATCCCCCGCTCGATCCGGAAAGGCTCGGTGCCGAGATTTACGAGCGCCACCTTGAGCTCGCCACGATAATCGCTGTCAATCGTCGCGGGGCTGTTGGGCAGCGTGATGCCATTTCGCCAGGCCAGACCCGAACGTGGTCTGACCTGGGCCTCGTAGCCCTCGGGGAGGGCGATGGCGAACCCGGTGGCAAAGAGCCGCCGCTCCATCGGAGCCAGCGTCCCGTCTTCGGCGCTGGCCAGATCCATGCCGGCAGCCCCCGCCGTCGCATACGACGGCAGGGGGAGCCCCTCACCCAGCGCCAGCCGCTGGATGGCCACGCGCACGGCCATTCAGGCGAGCACCGACTTGACGTCCGTGAGCTCGATACCGAAGGCCTCGGCGACGCCCGGATAGACGACCTTGCCCCGCACAACGTTCAGGCCGAGCGCGAGCGCCCTGTCGTCCCGGCAGGCCTGCTGCCAGCCATCACGCGCCAGCTTGAGGGCGTACGGCAGGGTCGCATTGGTGAGCGCCAGCGTGGACGTGCGCGGCACGCCGCCCGGCATGTTGGCCACGGCGTAATGCAGGATGCCATCCACGAAGTAGGTGGGCTGCTCATGGGTGGTGGCCTTGGTGGTCTCCACGCAGCCGCCCTGGTCCACAGCCACGTCCACGATCACCGAGCCCGGCTTCATGAGCTTGAGGTCGGCCCGGGTCACCAGCCGCGGCGCCTTGGCGCCTGGCAGCAGCACGGCACCGATCACCAGATCGGCCCGGCGCAGGCAATCCATGATGTTGTGCCGGTTGGAGTACATCGTATCGACGTTGGCGGGCAACACGTCGGCCAGGTAGCGCAGCCGGTGCAGCGACAGGTCGAGGATGGTCACGTGCGCGCCGAGACCAGCGGCCATCTTGGCGGAATTGATGCCCACCACACCGCCGCCAATGACAATGACCTCGGCCGGCGCGACGCCTGGCACACCGCCCAGCAGCACGCCGCTGCCGCCAAAGACCTTCTCCAGGTACTTGGCGCCTTCCTGCACCGCCATCCGGCCGGCCACCTCGGACATTGGTGTCAGCAAGGGCAGCTCACCGGAGGGCAGCTCGACGGTTTCGTAGGCCAGGCCAATGGACCCGGAATCGATGACGGCACGGGTCAGCTCTTCGGCCGCGGCGAAATGGAAGTAGGTGTAGATGAGCTGGTCCTTCCGCATCCGCGGCCACTCGACCGCAATCGGCTCCTTCACCTTCATGATCATCTCGGCCTGCTTCCAGACCGCGTCCGCGTCAGGCAGGATGGTGGCCCCCACCTCGCTATAGGCGGAATCGGGAAACCCGCTGCCTTCCCCCGCGCTGGTTTCGACCACGACCTTGTGCCCGGCGCCAACCAGTGCGTGGGCGCCGGCGGGCACCAGGGCCACCCGGTTCTCGTTCGTCTTGATTTCCTTCGGCACGCCGATGATCATCGCAAACCTGTCATGAGTTGGAGTGGTGCCATGCCGGGACGCCGTCAGGCGTCCGGCCCCAGTCGAAGCACTGCCTGTCGCGCACTCGGAAAGAATTCTGCCGCCAGCTCCGCCACGCCGGCCTGCGTCACCGCGTCGACGAGCCCGAGTACCTCGTCGACCGGGCGATAGCGGCCTTCCATCAGTTCCCCCGAAACCAGCCGGCCCATCCGGCTCACCGGATTCTCCAGCGCCAGCACGATCTGGCCCTTGAGCTGTCGCTTACCGTCCTCCAGCTCCTGCGGCGTGAGCACGTCAGCGGCGAGCCGGTCGAGTTCGGCCCCGATCGCCTCCTCGGCGGCGGCAGCGGACGCGGCCTGCGTGCCCACATAGACCCCGACCTGCCCTCCGCTCTGGAAGAGCTGGTTGTAGGCGTACACCGTGTAGGCGAGACCCAGCTCCTCACGCACCCGCTGGAACAGGCGGCTCGACATGCCGCCGCCCAGCACATTGCTGAGGATGGCGAGCCCGAAGCGCCGTGGATCCCGGGCCGAGAACGCGTCGGTCCCGAACACGATGTGGCACTGCGCGGTATCGCGCGCTTCCACGCGGTGCATCCGCTGGGCTGGTGGGGGCGGGCACACTGCCGACAGCGGCGCCCGGGCATCCTGGTCCTCGAACCACCCTTCCCGGCCCAGGGCATCGAGCAAGGCGGTATGGTCCACGTGCCCGGCCGCTGCGATCACGCAGTTGCCGGGGTAGTAGGCGCCGGAATGTACGGCGCGGAGATCGTCAGTCTCGAGGGCGGAAACCGACTCGCGGGAGCCGAGGATGGTGTAGCCGTAGGGGTGGGCGGGCCAGAGGGCGCCGGAGTGCAGGTCGAAGACGATGTCGTCCGGCGTGTCTTCGACGCCGCTGATCTCCTCGATGACCACACGCCGCTCCGACACGAGGTCGGCTTGGCGCAGGAGCGGCCGGCGGACGAGATCGGTGAGGATATCCACCGCCAGCGGCAGGTCCTCGTCCAGCACGTGCGCCTGGAAGCTGGTGTTGTCGCGGCCGGTGTAGGCGTCCAGGCTGCCGCCCCGCACTTCCAGTTCAAGCGCAATCTGCCGTGCACTGCGGCGCTCGGTGCCCTTGAAGACCATGTGCTCGAGCAGGTGCGACACGCCCATCTTGCCGCGCGGCTCGTGCGCGCTGGCGGTGCGGACCCAGATGCCCATGGCCACCGAGCGCAGCGCCGGCATCCGCTCCGACAGGACGATCAGCCCATTCGGCGCGACGCTGCGATGGAGCCCCTCGTCGAGGCGAACGGTGTGCACGCTAC
>DAIMFY010000009.1:0-17970 GCA_036724295.1 Gemmatimonadales bacterium
CATGCTCAAGACCATCCCCGTCATCCTGCTCCGCAAGGGCGGGTGGTGAGCCGGGGCCGACCCAGTTTCCCTAATGAGATGGGGCCGCGGGTTGCTCCGCGGCCCCGTTCCGTTCATCGCATCAGGGCGTGCTCAGGTCCGGCAACTCCTGCTGCTGCGGCTCTCGGCCTTGTTGCGCAGATAACTCATGGCATCCTGGATGCCACTCGTGCCCAGATAGGTCGAATTGTAGGTCCAGCTGAGGAACGCACAGGGATACGAGCTGCTCAACAGCGCGGAGCCCCAGCTCTTGACTTGGCTCGGGGTCATCTTCGCCTTGTTCGGCCCGCCCTTGAGGATATTGAGCCCCACGACGAGTCCTAGGCCTTTCTTCTGGGCCAGAGAAACGTTCTTGGAGATGAAGCTGTTGACGTCGCCGAAGCGATAGACGTATTGGGCCCAGGCGGCATCGAGATACTGATAGCTACCGCTGTAGTTCGCGAGGTAGTCGGGGTAGGTCCGGACGATCGTGGGCATGCCCGGCCAGAGTTGCTTGCTGTACTTCGCCATTGCCTCCAGGGTGGCCGGAGAGACCGTGCGCCCGTTCCAATTGGACGGATCGTTCGGCTCGTCGATGATGTAGTGCCCGATGACCGTGCCATCCTTCAGGTAGGACGAGAAATTGACGCCCTTGAAGCGGTCGACACGCTGCTTCCACTTGTCGAAGCTGAAATGCCCTTGGGCGTCCTTATAAGTCTTCTCCCCGCCGGCCAGGTTGAGCACCACCTTCCCCCCGCGGGCTTTGATGCCGGAAAGCTCTCTGACCAAATACTGAGGGTAGATGTTGCGCAGCGCGCCATTATAGCGGCTCCCGAATGAACTTGTCGGCATGGCGAACATACCCATGGGAATACCGCCAGCGAACGACGATGCGAACGACGGGGATTCAATAGGTGTGGCCGCAATCTCGGTCCCGGCGCCCTCGGTCGGGGTGCTGGTGTCGGGGTCCAACGGTGAGCCATTGTCATTGCAGGCGCCAAAGAGCAGGACCATCGCGGCCATCGTCGGCACACGCAGGCGCGCGATTCGGCGCGACAACCTGAAGCTGTGAGTCATACGCGGGCGTTCCTCTCTCCATCACGTTTGGTGTGGGAGGTGACACACTGGTTGCGTCAGTCGAGGGGCCATCGATCGGCACGGCCGAATCGGCGGCTCATCGCACAAGGGGGCTGACGCGTGGGCAGGCAGGGGTTCTGCCGACCCTATGGATGTGTTGTGAGGTGTGGGTCCGCTGAGACTAGGGGACTAGTCTCTGGGGCGCGAAGGAATGATCACCAGGGTGGCGTCATCTCGTTTTCTATGCTCGCGCCGGGGACAAGGATCGTGAGGTACGTCACATTTGTCAAGGGCAAGTACCCGCATTGACCCATCTTGCGGACGCCCCCGTGACCGTCCGGACACGGTCACTCCGGCACTTCCAATCCGGAATGCGCCACGCAACATTGCTCCTCCGCGACACCACTCACGGCCGCGGTCTCGCCTTCGAGGGCATTCGGATGATCGGCAACGAGGAAGCGGAGCGGACGCACAGAAACCGGCGCATGGTTGCCGTCGTGGTGCTCGCGGCGATCATGGTCCTGGCGGTCGCGCTCCGGTTCTGGCGGCTGGGGGACTGGGGGTTCGAGGGCGACGAAATCCATACTCTGCGGGACTCCCTGAGGCCCACCCTCAGGAACCCGCGGCCGCTCATTTACTTCCTCAACTATTACGTGGTGCGACCGCTGGTTCCGCTCGATGAGCTGGGGCTCCGGCTTCTGCCCGCGATCTTCGGCACGCTGGCCGTGCCCGCGCTCTTTCTGGTGATTCGGCGGCTCGCCGGCGTCCGGGCCGCCCTCTTCGGCGCACTTCTGCTGACCGTCAATGCCTTCCAGGTCTACCAGTCGCAGTACGCACGCTACTGGTCACTCGTGTTCCTGCTCTCGACGGTGTACCCGTTCGCTCTGTACCTCGGGGTCCGCGACCGCCGTGTCCGCGACCTGGTCATCGGCGTCGTCACCTGCGTGCTGGCCGTGCTGGCCCATCCGGTGGCCATCTTTCCGCTCGGCGGCCTGCTCCTGTTCGCACTCACTCACGTGCGCCGGGAACATCTTGCGAGACTCTGGTCGCGGCGAGCATTCCGCTGGGGATTGCTGCTGGCCCTCTTGCTGGCCGCAGGCGTCGGACTCCGGTTCATCTCGCTGCTCACGAACTGGATCTATGCCCGGCCCCTCGCTCACGTCAGGGATCACCTCTTCCGGGGAACGGGCGGCGCCGCCATGAAGCAGGTGGCTCTCCTGCTGAGCTACATGGACAGCCTGACGCTCCCGCTGGCGCTGGTCGGCGCCCTGGGGATTTATCTGCTGTGGCTCGGCCGGGATCGATCCCTGGCCGTCCTGCTGGTCTGCCTGTTCGCGGTCCCGGTCGGTGCCATCCTGCTCATCTCGCTCCGCACGGCGGTGTCGACGACGTACCTGACGCCTTCCGCGCCGATCGTTTTCGTGGCGGCCGGCATATTCCTCGACCGACTGGCCAGTCTCGACTGGGAGCTCCGGCCACGATGGCTGCTGTCGGCCGCAGTGGCCATACTCATCGTCGCCGCCGGCGCACCGACGCTCATTTCGCAGTATCTCAACGGCCGCCGCCCGGATTTCCGGGGCGCCGCGCTGTGGCTTCGCGCACGCCTGGGGCCCGGCGATATGGTCTTCTCGGAGCAGTTCCGCGTCGTGACTCATTATCTACCGGAGGCTCGGATCCGGCCCCTCACCGATGACCCTGCTCCGCTCGCCGAGGCGGCGCTGGGACTCGACCGGCAGCCACACGGGGGGGCGCTCTGGATCGTCGCACCGGCCCCGACGCACGCGCTCCGGACGACGCTGAAAGAGATCGGCTTGGCCGATTGGATCTACGGGAATTGCCAGCTCCGCAATACCATCGGGGTGGGCCGCCTGGATGTCCGACAGCAATTCCTTCAGATCTACCGGTGTCCCTCCGGTCCCGCCGAAGACGCCCGTCCGCCTGGAGTGGCCCGGCCGGGGCAGTAGTCGACACCGCCGGGAGGCTCCGGCAGATCCCGCGCTCCGCTGGGGACGACTGCCACCCCCTTCTGCCCCAGCACTTCACGGTACAGCTCCTCCCAGCTCTGGACTACCCGCTCCAGGCCATAGCGGGCGCGAACGTGCTCGCCTCCGCGCATTCCCATCATGCGACGCTGCGCTTCCGGCACGTCGACCAGTCGCAGCATCGCCGCCTCCAGCGCCAGCGGATCGCCCGGTGGCGCCAGAAACCCGCTTTCCCCGTCGCGGACGACCTCCGGGTTGCCCCCGACCGCCGTAGCGACGATGGGGAGGCATGCGGCTGCCGCTTCCAGCAGCACCATCGGCATCCCTTCCCATGCAGAGGACATCACGTACCCGTCGGCGGCGCTCATGATCTCGGCCACGTCGGTGCGAACGCCGAGAAATCTTACCCTCCCCTCGAGGCCCAGATCCCGCGCCAGCGCCTCCGTGGACTGCTGCAGGGACCCGCGACCGACCAGCAGGAGAACCGACCCCGGATGCCGGGTGTGCACCTTCGCGAAGGCGCGAAGCATGGTGGGGTAGTCCTTTGCGATCTCGAACCGCCCGACGGCCAGCCACGCAAACTCGGACCCCACCCCGAGCGCGTGGCGCATGGATTCCCGGGTACCCGAGGGCACGCTGCGGAATCGGTCCATGTCCACTCCGTTGGGGACGACGCGGAGGAGTTCCTTCGGTACGATGCCCTCGGAGACGAAACGGTCCGCTGCTGCCTGGCTGATAATGGTCATGTGGTCGACCAGCCCATTGGTCATGCGGTAGGCCGCCATCCGGAGCCGCCCGCCTTCGTAGATGTTGTGGATGGTGGAGACCACGGCGGGAATCGGTGCGACGAGACGGAGCACGCGTGCCAACAGGTTGGCATGTACCATGTGGCTGTGGAGCACGTCCGGCCGCCACCCGCGGACCAGCCGGACCAGACGCCACAGCCCGCGCGGATCGGGGACGCCTCGTCGCATCCCCAGCGACTCGGTGCGGATGCCCCGAGTTCTCGCTTCCAGGCCCATCGGTCCGAGCGGGGTCAGCGAGACGATGAGGATTTCATGTCCCCGGGCGCGCAGCTCCTGGGCGGCAGAGAGCAGTTGGCTGTCCGCCCCACCCATGCCCATGCTGGTCGAGAGGAGGAGAATCCTCACAGGTCGCGTTCCCGCGACCGCACCACCCCCCGCCGCACGACGCGCTTGAACCCGGGAGGGATATATGCATATGCGTGCCGCCCCAGCGCGAACAGGTACATCCACTTGGGAAGCCCGAGTTCCCGCACGACTTCCGCCTGCACCCGCGCCAGATCCCGTTGCCGCGAGACGTATTTGAGCGTGCGATGGAAGAAGCTGGCGTCGTGGACGTAGTGCTCCCCCAGAACTTCGGGGACGTTGGCGAAGCGCCACCCCAGCTTGCCCAGCCGAAGGTAGAACCGCAGGTCGATGAGGTTGTTGACCAGGGGATAGCCCCCGGACTCGGACCAGGCCCGCCGCCGGAAGGTGGCCACCGTATGTGCGATCGGGATGTATCTCGCCATGGCCGTCAGAATGGCCGGGTGCTCGGTGGGGGGCATGCGCACGTAGCGCTCATTCCGGCGCTCGTCCACGAGGACGTAGTAGCCGCCCACGATCCCGACATCGGGATGGGCATCCAGCAATGTCACCTGGCGGCGCAGGCGCTCGGGGTAGCTGCGATCGTCGAAATCCTGGCGTGCGATGTACTCACCGCGCGCCTGGGCCACACCGTAGTTGTATGCCGCAGCGGCCCCCAGCCGTCCGGGCGCGAACACCCGGATCCGCTCGTCGGACCGGGCAGCCTCGCGCAGTCTGGCGAGGCTGCCGTCGCTCGAGCCGTCATCGACCAGGATGAACTCGAAATCCTCGAACGACTGCGCCAGGATGCCCGGAATGGCCCGGTCGAAATAGGCCTCGCCGTTGTAGACGGTGCTGACCACACTCACCCTCGGTGTCATGCCGTCGCGTCAGGGTCGAGCCGCCCGGCGGAGGCGGGTTGCCGCACCGGTCGCAGGGGGACTCGCGCGACGGGAGCGAACGGGCGGGCCCGGGCCTGCCCGGCGCCCCGGTTGAGCCCGGCCGCGGGCGCCGCGGCCAGCCCGACGAGCGCCGACATGGTGAACCACACTTCCTTCTGGTCCTCCCAGGTCAACGGAAGGATGGCGATTCCCAGTGTGGCCCAGAGGATCAGGGCGAATCGTCGCTCCATACCTCTGAGCCTCAACACGGCCAGCAGCGCCGAGACGAGCATCGTCGCGAAGAAGGTGAACCCGACCAGGCCCTCTTCGACGAGGACCGAGAGGTAGGAGTTGTGCGCCACCTGCACACCACCCCACGGCCTGACCGCCGGCTTGAAATTGCCCGTGCCGTAGCCCATGAGGGGCTTCTGCGCGAAGGCCTTCACTCCCCCCGCCCAGATCTGGAAGCGGCCGCCGAGTTTCCCCTCCTGCACCTCCGACCCCGTCGTGGCGAAACGTTGGACGAGTGTCTCGGGAATGTAGGCCGCAGCGACTGCGCCGGACACCATCAGCAGGCAGATGGCCGCCGCTCGCCTTCCAGGGCTCAGCTTGCCCAGAGTCAGCGGCACGATCGACAGCGCGACCACGCTTGCCAGCATGCCTCCGCGCGAGCCGGTGAGGCCGATGGCGACCAGGCCGACGACCACATACCCACGGCACATCCACCGGAGCAGCGGTCGGCGGTAGGTCATGCCCAGGTACCAGGCCATCGGCAGGCCCAGTGCGAGCGTCATGGCGAGACTGTTTGGGTCGGCGCCGCCGGCAGCGAATCGGCGTAGCGCCCCGGCCTGCCGCAGGTAGAGCAGGATCGTATCGATCGCGGCGACGTAGGCGCCGAGGACGTAGGCCGTCAGCAGCCCCATTTGACGCGCCGCCGTGGCCGCGAGCTCCCAGATCATCCACACGACCAGGAAGAGCTGGGCGAAGGTGTAGAACTTCGCCGGGATTTCCCAGGCCTGGAGCACCCAGACCCCGATGCCGGTCCACACCACGAAGAGCAATGCCGCCACGTGAAACACGCGCCAGCGGCGGAATCGGCCGGTGACGACCACGGCCAGCGCGGTGAGAGCCAACGCCAGCCCACCCGTCGCGCGGGTGACGATGGAGAGCCCGGGCAGCACGATGATCCGTTCCCAGGGCACGGAAAAGATGAAGATCCACAGACCGGCATAGGCGAACTTGGTCATTCAGGCCTTCTCGATCAAACGGAGGTACTGGTCCACCGCGGCATCACTGGTGAACGGCGACAGTGCATCGGGGGGCACCGTGCCGCGCGGCCGATCCAGAGCATCGATCATGGCTGCCGCGAGCGCGCCGGCGTCGCCCACGGGCACCAGGGCGCCAAGGCGGCCATCCTGAAGGATTTCTCTCGGACCACTCGGACAGTCGGTCGAAACCACCCGGGTGCCGGCCGCGAGCGCCTCGATCAACACCGTGGGCAGCCCTTCCCAGGCGGAAGAGAGCACGAACAGCTCCGACCCCGCCATGTAGGCCATGACGTTCGCCCGAAAGCCGGGCAGCGCAACGTCGTCGGCCAACCCCAATTCACCCGCGAGCCCCTGCAGCGCGGACCGATCCTCCCCCTCACCAATGATCATCAGCCGCCCGGGCCGGCGTCGCCGCACCTCCGCGAAGGCCCGGATCAACGTCGGGAAATCCTTTTGCCGGGTCAGACGGCCCACTCCGAGCATAACGGGTGGCTGCCGGGGAGCGAACCAGGGATGGTCCGCGGCCTGCCCACCGGCCCCCGCGAGCATGGCCGGAGTGATCACGGGATTGTAGACCACCTGGATGCGGTGACGGGGCAGCCCCCACGTGCGGGCGAGGTCGTTAGCCGCGCCCTGGGAGACCGCCACCACACAGGCCGCCCAGGGATAGAATGTCCGCGGCAAGGAGGATCGGAGCCTGCCGGCCAGCCCGCCATCCCGTGTGGTCGACTGAGACATGGTGTTGTGCACAGTCACGATCACCGGAGTCGACCGTCGAGCCAGCTTCGCGGCCCAGAGCGCGACGACGTTGGCGTGGCCCATCGACGAGACCACGACCCTGGGTCGCTCACGTCGGAGGTACGCCGTCAACGGGATCAAGCTCCGCAGCACCCGGGGTGCGCGGAGATCCACCAGCCGCACCGCCGGGGGCACTTGGTCGAGGAAGGCCCCCTCGGCCGTGGCAACCACCAGATCGATCCGGTATCCGCGGTCCGTCATCCCCTGGGCCAGATTCAGCACGACGCGCTCGGCGCCCCCGCCACAGAGCGTGGGCAGGAAGAACGCGATGGGGGCCGTCATTCCGGGTTCACCTCGGCCAGCTTTTCAGGTTTCCCGGTCCGGAGTCGGCTGAGGCGTTTCGAGCCCTGGCGCAGGTACGCTCCGGCCTGCCTGGACGCCCAGGTCCCGTGCGGACCGAGGAGGACGTCGGATTGCAGCCACCAGGCGGCGCAGACCACGGCTCCTGCCGTGAGCCCTCCCGCGAGGAGAACCGGGAGGGCACCGAGGTGGGCGACTCGCGTCGCCTGTACCGTGCCGGCGACCGCGGCGCCGATCAGTGTCGCGAAGGCGAGGCCGGGCATCTGCGCGCGCACAAACCGAGCCCAGGAAAGCCCCGTAACGGACCGACCCAACCAGGCCATCATGGCCCAATTGACACCCATCGCCACCGAGACGGCCACGGCCACTCCGCCGAGGCCCCAGCGTTGTCCGAGGAGGGCCGCAATGAGGACCAGCCCGGCATACACGCCCTGGAAGAGCGCCCGGGAATACACCGCGCCCGCGGCCTTGGTGCACGCATCGCTGATCTTGCTGCTCATCCTGAAGAACAAACCGCAGGTGAACAACCGGAAGGGCAGCACCGCGGCCCCCCATCGCGGTCCCAGGAGTGCGGGTATGAACTCGGGTGCCACGACCCACAGGATCGCGCTCACTGGCAGCGAGATCAATGCGACGATCGCGAGTGCGCGCTCGTACGCACCGGCCAGCCGCTCGCGCTCGTCCTGCACCTGCGACATGACCGGGAACAGCACCCGATTCACGATCTTCCCGAACACCGTCGCCGGCATCACCATGAGACTGTAGGCCCGGCCGTAGATGCCGAGCGCCGCCGGCCCCAGCCACCGCCCGACGACGAGATTGTCACCCTGCTGCGAAAGCACCAGCGCGAGCTGCGCGAGGGAGTGGCCGAACCCGAAGCTGAGAAGGTCGCGGCTGGCTCGAAGGTCGAGGCTCGGTCGCACCGCATGCCTGGTCGCGGCGTACATCGCGATCGTCCGCAGGGTCACCTGGGCCAGGTTGGCGGCAACAAGTGCCCAGACCCCGAATCCCAGCCACGCCAGCAGGACCCCGATGCAGGCGTAGCCGAGGATGTAGCTGCCGACGTCGAGCGCAACGAAGAGGCGGAAACGAAGTTGACGGGTGAGGAGTGACTCGCCCACCGTGTTCAGCCCGTCGATCGGGAACAGGAGCGCGATCCCCCGGAACACGGGCTCGACGGCGGGCATGCGATAGAACGCCGCGAGTGACGGCGCGGCCAGCCATACCACCCCGCCAAGCACGAACCCGAGGCCCCCGGAGATCGTGAACGCGGCCCTCACGTGATTGGTGTTGAGCTCCCGCCGCTGAACCAGCGCCGGTCCCACCCCGATCTGTGAAATGATCTGCGAGAGTGCAAGCACGACCACGGCGGCGCCCATGAGGCCGAAGTCGCCGGGCGTGAGCAGCCGTCCGAGCGCCATCAGGACCACCAGCTGAACGGCGGCCTGCACGCCCGTGCCGCTGAACGTCCACAGCATTCCGCCCAGCGCCCGCTGCGTCAGTCCTTTGGGAGCTTCCGAGCGCGCCTGAGCGGCTACTCCATTTTCGCTGGTCGGAGACGTGGGGCCGGCAGGGGCTGAGCGGTCCTCCGAACTCATCGGCAGATCCTGTTGCTCATTCCGCGTCGCTGGGGCCTGGAGGAAACCGCAGCAGCCGGCGCGGCTCACCGTTGCTGCAGCGGCTCTGGATCACTGTGAGATATCCGTCATCAACCGAGCACGATCCATGCCCCGGGGGTAGCGACGCCGCTTGGCAACTGCACAACTTAACTCGTTGACAAATATAATCTTACGGGTCCATGGCGGCGCGCGAATACCCCCCGATGGCCCGCCGCCACAGCAGACGTGGCGAACGGCAATCTACAACCGCGATCGGGGACACGTTCAGCGACCAATGGGCTGGAGGGGTCTGCGAGGAGATGCCGGCCTCACGGCCAGCTGAAGCCGAGTTTGTGACTGGTCGGCCCTACGATGCGGGCGATGCGGTCCAGCTCCGCCGCCCCCAGGCTGGTTTGCCAGGACAGGTCCTCGCGGATCTCGCCGAACCCTTTCAACCGTCTCGAATTCCCGATGATGTGGCTGTCCACATTGCCAAAGCCCTGCTGCATCGTTCTACGGTCGATGTCGAGGAAGTCGGAGATCCGTTCGAACACGCCCTGAGGATCCGCGCAGAATTCGTGGTAATGAAGCGACATCCACGACGTTGCGGGCAGGTATCGTCTGACGCGGGCCGCCTCGACATTGTAGTGACGCCATTGCCGCGCCGCCCGCGTGACATCCGATCCGGTATGCTTCATGATGCTGGCGGTGTTCCCCCGCGGATCCCTGATCAGGTGAATGACCTTGAGGTCGAGCGCAGGATGCGTGGCGAGATACTTGGGGCGCTGGTGATCCCGGGCCGTGTCGACGAACACCGCCTTCCCTGATCGCTCCAGTACCGCCGAAGCCAGGCTCCACGTGTTCCATCCCATCGCCGAGACGGCGGCGCGCATGCCGGAGGCCCGACCGACCGTCCCATCCCGGATGTCGTTGAGCGGGTCCCACCCGAGTGACCGGACGAGGAGAGCGTTGGCGAATCGATGGCGCGACACCCGGAGATGGGTGTTCCAGAAGTCGGGCGTGAATACATTCACGGGGTGCCCGAGGGCCCGAGTTCTGGACGCGATGTGGTTCCAGAACTCACACTCCACGAACAGCTTGCCGCACGAGCACCGATAGGTCGCGAGGTCGGCCCGCGGGGTCAGCCCGGTGGCGGCTCCGATCGACGCGCATTCGGGGTGCTCGTTGAGAACGGTCCCGAGAAGGGTCGATCCGGTGAACGGGCTTCCGGGCATGCATACATAGCGGATGCGCCCGCCTTCAAAGCCCGTCGAGTCATTGTGTGCGGCCAAGGGCTCGACCCTCGCGCTGAGGTCGGAGATGTGCGTCGGAAACATGCTGATCCGGGAATCGACGCCGGGCAATTTACCACGGTCGGGTGGGAAGGGCAGCCGTAGCTGCCGGCCTGCCAGGGAGCTCGCTAGCGCCAGTGGTCGAGGCTCCGGCCGATGAGTCCGGCGGTCTTTGCGATGTCTTCGCGAAAGTGGTGGGTGAGATCGCGTTTCAATTCCGCCGGGAGAGGGGGGGCCTGACGCATGTTCCGGGTCCGGAGCCGCCGTACCCAGTTGGCTGCCCTCCGTGGAACCCAGGGTTCGACCGCCGCCCGGATGGACCGACTGGTGAAGACGTTCTCCAGAAGCCTGATGGCCGGCATCCCCCCGACATTGTGTGGAGTCGCCAGGTCGGGGGTGAACTGCGGGCTTACCCCGAGAAACCCGTACAGCTCCCGGACGACCGTCAAGGGGCTCCGCTTGAGATCATCAAAGAGGAAGACGTGGATCCGGTCACGGGGAAACGCCTGGAAATATCGCAGGAGCTGATCGTGGTAGTTACCGATGCGCATCCAATGGGAGTCGGGGCGCGCCCATTCGGCGGTTGGGGACAGGTCTCGGTCCGGGTCCAGGCGCCGGCCTCGGCTGCGCAAGTACATCAGGTAATCGGAATACGCGCGGTCGACGGGATGACGAATGGCGCAGATTATGCGCGAGCCGGGCAGGAGCTCGTGGATCCGGGTAGCGGCCTGAGGACATTCGAGGTAGATCGGCGAGGCCTCCCCGATCGCGAGGGCCCGCCCCGCCTCCGCGAACAGGCGCTCGTAGTCGGCACGCGACGTCACCGGGAAGTGATGGACCTCGGGATTCCCGTACAGCAGCCGACCGTCGGCGTCCAAGCCGTAAGCGAAGTAGTTTGTCTCCTTGAGCGGGCTCATGAACACCATCGGGTGCTCCGCGAGATACCAGTACAGCGCCGTGGTGCCTGCCTTGGCGGCTCCGATGACGATGAAATTGGGGAGCATCAGGCAGCCTCCGGCTTGACCGGGATACCCGGGCACGTCACTCTACGCGCATCCCAGACAGGTGCAACCATCACCGTGGAGCAGGCCACCGTCATGACCCCAGGATACTGCCGGTGAAGCAGCCCGCCCCGGCTGCGGCGAGAGTAGTGTCGCTTCACGACGACAACGTCATCAAGATCCAGCACCCCGAAGCAAGCCGAAGGGAGCGCCTGCGCACCATGGCCGGCCGCGAGGTGGGGCTCCGGACGGGCCTGTTCGTGGTACCGCGGATCCTCTCGTTCGACGACTCGCGCGGAGAGCTCGTCTTCGAGCGATTGGGTCTGACGGCGCTGCGGGAGGCTCTCGCCGACCCTCATCGAAGCATGGAACTGGCCGGGCGGGTGGCCGCGGCGCTCGCCGCGATTCATGGGCAGATGCTGCCGATCGAGGGCGCGATCCCGGTCCGCGCCGGTGGCATCGGCACGCGCGCAGAAGGGCTGTCCGTTCCGCTCCATGGTGACTTCGGGATGCGGAACATATTCTTTCTCCCGTCCTCCGACCACCTCGCCATCATCGATTGGTCCAACGCGGACTGGGTGGGAATCGAGGGGGACCTCGCGGCTCCCGAGGTCGACCTTGCCGTCTTCCTGATGAGCCTGTTTCACCGCCGTGCGTTCGGACCCTGGCGGGTTTCCCGCCTGCACCAGGTAGCCAGGCATTTTCTGGCCACTTACGCGTCGGCCGCGCCGCTGGGACTGGATCTCGGCACCCTGGGCCGGATCGTCACGGGAAGCGCCCCCGCGTTCGATCGCCAGACGCGCCGGCTCAAGGGCAACCTCCGTGCGCTCGGCTACCGTCACAACCGCCTCGAGTTGTACGTGTTCCTCCGCCGGCTCGCCGCGCAGCGCCTCGCCGGCGTCAGCGTGCTTCGCACCAGCTGACCCGAATGGACCGTCCATGGACCGCACAAGGAGTACCATGCGCTACACCGACCGTCACAAAGGCAGGGGCCCGGATTATCACGAGACCTTCTCGCCGCAGGTCAATCCCTACCGCGCGATGGTCTGGCGATTGGAGCAGCGGGCGCTGGACGCTGTGCGGCGCGAGTACCTGACGTCCGGATCGGTCGCCCATCTCGACTTCGCCTGCGGCACGGGGCGCATCCTGGAGCATTTCCGCGAGCACGTCGCTTCGGCCACCGGTATCGACGTCTCGTCCTCGATGATGGAAGTGGCCCGGCGGGTTGCCCCCCACGCGGAACTGATCGAGGCCGATCTCACGCAGCACGACGTGCTCGGCGACCGGTCCTTCGACCTCGTCACCGCCTTCCGATTCTTCCCCAACGCCGAGAGCGATCTCCGCCAGGCGGTCATGTCGGTACTGGCGCGACACCTGTCGCCCACGGGCGTGCTCGTGTTCAACAATCACAAGAACCGGAACAGTCTGCGTCGGCGCCTCTCGCGGCTGCGCGGCCGAGGCGGGGTGGCCGGAACGATGACCCACGAGGAAGTCGAAGCGCTGCTGCCTCGCGCCGGGCTGCGGGTGGTGAAGGTGATCCCGCTCGCCATCGTCCCGCTTTCCGAAAAGCGGGTCGTGCTGCCCGTCCGGGTGGTCGAGCCCTTCGAGCGCATGATCGGCGGCCGGGCGGCACTGGCCGGTCTGGCGCAGGACATCATCTATGTATGCCGTCGAGCACCGGCCGGCTGAGCGAGCCCGGGGCGACGGGGCGCCTCACGCCCAGTCGAACTCCTCGCCCAGCCACCGGAACAGCTCGCGGTTATGGGGCTCGAAGTACGCCGTGAGTCTCGCGTGCAGCGCCTCCGGAAGCTTGCGCTCGTAGTCTCCCGGAAGAAACGTCTCGTACCGCTCGAGCTGGTGAGGTCGCAACCCGAGAAACCGGAACACCGCCGCGCTCGCCGCCGGCGGATCGCGAAACAGCCACTCGCTCTGAAGCACCAGGAGTTGCTCGCGCGGGAAATGCTGGGCCCAGCGGCGCAGTTGGGTCACGTACAACCCGCGACGCGTGTAGGCATAGCGGTGGTGATTCCAGCTGTAGTAAGCGGGCTCCCGCCGCAGTCGTTCCTCCTCACCCGCCAGTCGCTCCTGCTCCCGATCGAGCGCCTCCGCGAACGAGAGCGGCTCCCGTCCGCCCCGCACCTCGTGCTGGTAGTGCGACAGCGCACGATCGACGGGGTTCCGAAGCAAGGCGATGAGCTTGACCCCGGGCAGGAGCCTGGCGGCTCGTTCGGGCACGAGCGGGTGCACCATGTAGTACGGCGAGGCGTCGAGCGTGAGCGTACTGCCCTGGAGCCGACGTGCATACGGGAACTGGGCCCGGTACCACGTAACACCGCCCGCGTAGTTGAAATCGAAGTAGTGGGTCTCCTTGCTCAGCGGCGGAAGCACGTCCGGATGTTGCACCAGGTAATTGAACAGCGACGTGGTCCCGCCCTTCTGGGTCCCGATGATCAGGGTCGACGGCAACCCCCGCAACTGAGCGGTTGCCTGCCGGTACTCGGCTCTGATCCGTCGCAGTGGCCGCTTGATACTCTCGGCGAACGCTCGCCCACGGCGCACCTCCCCTTTCCGCATCCCAACGCCTCCTTGAAATCGCATCCATGCGAGGCGCTCACACGGCGTGAGCGTGGCCGGAGACGGTGGATCCGGCAGCTGCTCGCTACATGTACCCGTCGCGCCGAAGCACCTCCAGCCCACCGCCCCCCGCCTTGTCCTGCGCGCGCCCGGAGCGTTCGGCGACGTTGGCGAACTTGCCCGAACGCAGTTCCTCGATGATCTCGTCCACGTTGCGCGCCTCGGACTCGACCGGCAGCGTGCAGGGATAGCACCCGAGCGAGCGGTACCGGCGCCCCTCGCCCTTGTTGTAATAGAGCGAAACCGTGGGGATGTTCTCCCGCTTGATGTATTCCCAGATGTTGAGCTCGGTCCAGTCGAGCAGCGGGTGGATCCGCAGGTGCGTGCCCGGGGCGAACTCGGTCTTGAACTGGTTCCAGAACTCCGGCGGCTGGTCGCCCACGTCCCAGTGCGACTGGGCGTTCCGGGGCGAGAAGTAGCGCTCCTTCGAGCGGCTCCCCTCCTCGTCGGCGCGGGCCCCCACGATGACCCCGGTGAACGGCTGGGTGTTGCGGTCCACCTCGTACACCTTCTTGGCGTGGTTCAGCCGGTATCGCGGCCATTCGCCGCTCAGCGTGTACTTGAGCGCGTCGGTCTTGAGCGCCTTGCAGCACGCAATGCGATCGATGGCGCCGTCCGGGTACGTGCGCTTCTCGTCGAGCGCCTGGCGGTTCTGGCCATAGATCATGGTCAGGTTCCACTCCAGCGCCAGCCGGTCCCGGTACTCGATCATCTCCGGGATCTTGAACGAGGTATCGATGTGGATCAGCGGGATGGGCACGTGGCCCACGAACGCCTTCCGCGCCAGCCACAGCAGCACGGTGCTGTCCTTCCCGATGGACCAGAGCATCCCCAGGTTCTTGAAATTGGCGTATGCCTCCCGGAGGATGTGGACACTCCGGTTTTCCAGCTCGTCGAGGTGTTCCATGCCACCCGCCATCAGTCGTGCCCTCCAGTTCGCGCGAGTACCAGGGCAACACACTCGTCCACGCCGAGGGCGCGGGTATCGAGGGTGAGCTCCGGATGCTCCGGCGGCTCGTACGGGTCGTCGATCCCCGTGAAGTTGCGGATTTCCCCGCGCCGCGCGCGGGCGTAAAGTCCCTTGACGTCGCGGCGCTCGCACTCGTCCAGCGGCGTCGAGACGTAGATCTCGATGAAGTCGCGGCACAGCCGCCGGATGAACTCGCGCGACTCGCGATAGGGCGAGACGAACGAGGCCACGACGGTCACCCCGTGCGCGGCCAGGCGAGCGGCCATGTAGCCGGTCCGGCGCAGGTGCTCCTCGCGCTCGCCGCGGGTGAAGCCGGTGTTCGGGAAGACCTCCCGCAGCGCATCGCCGTCGATGTACTCGACCTCCTGGCCGCGCCGCACCAGCGCCTCGTGCACCCGGGTGGCGATGGTGCTCTTGCCCGAGCCCGACAGCCCGGTGAACCATAATACCGGTCCCGGCTTCACAGGCCGATGACGAAGCTGGCGTTGCGGAGGTCGGGCTTGTTGTAGGTGAGCGGCGACCGCCGCTCGCCGTGGCGGCCGGACTGGCGGTAGACGCAGTCCCCGGCCGCGACATCCCATTCCATGGTTGGGCCCAGCCTGGGATAGATGTCCGCGCGGCCGTCCGCGACCCAGCAGAACTTGAGCGAGCTTCCCGCCTTGACCCGGCGCGCCACCGGAATCGTCCGGAGATACTCCTCGAGTTCCTCGGAGGGATGCGACAGACTCTCCACCACCGTGAGCGGCGTACCGGGCGCGGGCTCGGTCGAGTAGACCCGCTCGGCGGGCCCCCCCCGCTCCTCCCGCCACGCGCCGCCATTCTTCACCGCCCAGTAGAGCAGATCGAGTGCGGGCGCCAGCACCACGCCGAACACCGGCTCGCCCGCCTCGATCAGGGCGACGTTGACGGTGAACTCCGCCCGACGCTTGATGAACTCCTTGGTGCCGTCGAGCGGGTCCACCAGCCAGAACCGGCGCCAGTCACGACGGGTCTCGAAGGCGGCCGCCTCGGCCTCCTCGGAGACGACCGGCGTGGCCGGGTCGAGGCGGTGAAGGCCCGCAAGCAGGATGGCGTGCGCCGCCTCGTCCGCCAGGGTGACGGGGCTGTGGTCCGCCTTCTCGCGCACCTCGGCCGGCGCGGCACCGTTGTACCAGGTCATGGTGGCGCGGCCGGCCTCGCGAGCCAACGCGCAGACGGCCGACCGGAGCTCGGGAGTCACCATGGGCGGAAGATGATCCCCTTGTCCTGCAGGTGCGCCTTGAGGCGGTCCACCGCCTCGGGCACCGCGCCCCCGGGGAGCTGCAGGTCACAGGCGAGATCGGTGGTGATGGTGTCGCCCGCCCAGATGGTCTCGATCCAGTCGGGCGGGACGGCGGTCTTGATAACCTCGAGGTCGTCCTGGGTGAGCTCCGCGGCCGCGACCACGAGGATGATGCCCGCATCGAGCATGAGATTGGCCACCTCGGCCAGCCGGCGCATGTGCTCCAGCCGGTTCTCCGGCTTGCGCTCGATGTCGGCGTCCACGCCGTAGAGCACGCTGCCGATGCCGAGGAAGTAGACGACCTTGCCGTCCTCGAACAGCTTCCCTTCCAATGCCTTGGCCACGCCCTTTCGATCGCTCTCGTGCTCGCCCGTCACCAGGATCAGCGCGGCCTTCTGGTTGTATTTCTCCGCCCGGTGCTCGGGCTGAATGATGCTGGGCTCCCACTTGTAGTTGCGGAGCATTACCCGATCCCGGACCGACGTCTGCCGGTCGGGGAGTGCCTCGCGGACGATACCACCGCCCCGGATCTCGAAGTCGTCGACGATCACGAACCGGCTGGTGGTCGGAATGTCCTCGGCCAGGTCACACGCGATGGCGCGGTCGAGTTTGAGCACGCACTCGGCCACGTCGTGCCGCTGAACCGCGTTCCGCTGCTGGGCGGTCTCGAGGCTCGAGGCGTCCATCACCCTGCTCACTTCCTCCAGCCGGGCGGTCACGCGCGCGGTCCCGAGCTTGAGCAGATACTCCTTGCGCTTGACCATCGGCTCCCGCCCGAGCCAGAAAAGGCTCACCCGCAGGCGGGTCGTGACCTGGGGCCGCGGCTCCGTCTCGAGCGTGGCGACCTCCCCGCGGGTGATATAGATCTGCTCCTGGAGCGTGAAGCCCACGGCCCAGCCGGCCTCGGCCTGATGGTGGACCGGGCGGTTGAAGGCCTCGAGGCTCTTGACGCGGCTCTTCTTGCCCGAAGGATAGAAGATCACGTCGTCGCCGACCCGGACCGTGCCCGAGTCGATCGTGCCGGCGACGATGCGCCGGTCATCGCCCTGCTTGGTGAACTTGTAGACGTCCTGGACCGGCATCCGGAACGGCTGCTCCACCGGCGCCGGCTCGCTCCGGAATGCGTCGAGCGCGTCGAGCACCGTCGGGCCGGTGTACCAGGGCAGGTTGCCCGAGCGGTCGGCGATGTTGTCGCCCCCACGGCCGGAAACGGGGATGAAGCACGAGGGCCGGATGCCGACTTGCTCGAGGAACGCGCTGTATTCGGTCACGATGCGGTCGTAGACCGCCTCATCCCAGTTCACCAGGTCCATCTTGTTGACCACGACGGCGAGCTGGTGGACGCCGAGCATCGAGACCATGTAACCGTGGCGCCGGGAGTTCTCCTGAACCCCTTCCGCCGCGTCGATCACCAGCAGCGCCGCCTCCGCCCGCGCGGCCCCCGTGATCATGTTTTTGAGAAACTCGATGTGTCCAGGCGCGTCGAGAATCAGGTAGGGGCGCAGGCTGCTCTTGAAGAAGACCCGGGCGGCATCGATGGTGATGCCCTGGGCCTGCTCATCCTTGAGCGCGTCCAGCAGAAAGGCGTACTCGAACGGCTTGGAGTTGAGCTCGCAGTCGGCTCGGACCTGCTCGAGCTTCCCGTCCGGAAGCGAGTGCGTGTCGGCCAGCAGGCGGCCGATGACCGTGCTCTTGCCGTGGTCCACGTGACCCACGATCACGATGTTCATCCGCTGCGATCCGGGCGGAGCGGCCACGCGCGGTTCGGGGGAAGCGATAGATGACGACATGCGGCTGGAAGA
>DAIMFY010000010.1:0-7479 GCA_036724295.1 Gemmatimonadales bacterium
GACATCGTCATGCCCGACATGGGTGGCATCGATGCCGTGCGGGCCATCTGCAAGGCCGATCCGGACGCCAAGATCCTCATGTGCAGCGCCATGGGCCAGCAGGCGCTGGTGGTCGAGGCCATCCAGGCTGGCGCCAAGGATTTTGTGGTCAAGCCATTTCAGCCGTCCCGCGTGCTCGAGGCCGTCCAGCGCGTCCTTGGCTGACCCGATGGATCTCTCGAAATACGCGGCACTCTTCCTCGCCGAGAGTCGCGAGCATCTCTCCTCCTGCAATCAGTACCTGCTCGAATGGGAGCGCGACCCCGCGGCGGCCGAGCCGGTAGCCGGGCTGTTTCGCGCCATCCATACCATCAAGGGCATGGCCGCCACGATGGGGTACGATGGCGTCTCGGGACTGGCGCATGGCACCGAGAACCTGCTGGATGCCGTGCGGGCGGGCCGGGTGCTTGTCACACCCGAGCTGATCCAGCTGCTCTTCAGCGCGGTGGACGGCATCACTGCGGCGGTGGGCCGTGCCGGAGCAGGCCAAGCCGGGCCAGACGCAGACGATGCCGCCCTCATGGCGTCGCTCGACCGTGCCGTCAGCGCGCCGGCGGCGGGCGCCCCGGCCAGCACCGCCGAGTATGTCGCCCTGGCCACCCGTCTCGTGGCGGTGGTGGTGCGGGCGGACGCACCCTTGCGCGGAGGCCGCGCGATGCTGGCCTACCGCCGGGCTGAGGAGATGGGCGGTGTCTTTGAAGTGCGTCCCGGCGTGACGGCGTTCGAACGCGATGACTTTGATGGTCGCTTCAGCTTTCGCCTGGCGGGGAATGCGTCAGCCCAGGCGGTCGAGGCCGCCATCCGGGGCGTGGGCGACATCGAAAGCGTGACCATCGGCGACGTGGGCGCGGCCCGCAACACCAGCGCCGAACCGGTCCGCCGGCAGATCCGGATCGACCTTGCCCGCCTCGACGCGCTCATGAAGCACGTGGGCGAGCTGGTCGTGGCGCGGAACCGTCTGGCCGACCTGTCGGGGAGCCGGGACGACCCGGAGCTCGGCGGCGTCGCCGACCAGGTCTCGCGCCTGGTGGGCGAGCTGCAGTCGGAAGTGCTGCTCGCGCGCATGAGCCCGGTGGCCGAAGTGTTCGACCGTTTCCCGCGCGTGGTGCGCGATCTCGCGCGCGAGCTGGGCAAGCAGGCCCGGTTCGAGAGCGAAGGCGGGGAGATCGAGCTCGATCGCGCCGTGCTGGACGAGATTGGCGATCCGCTCCTGCACCTGATCCGCAATGCGGTCGACCACGGCCTCGAGTCTCCCGAGGATCGCGTGGCGCGCGGCAAGCCAGCCGAGGGGCGGGTGGTGGCCAGTGCATCGAGGGAGCGCAACACCGTCGTCATCCGGGTATCGGACGACGGCCGGGGCATCGATCGGCAGCGCATGCTCGAGCGCGGCAAGCAGGACGGGATCATCGAAACGTCTGTCACGACGCTCACCGACGACCTGCTGCTCCGGATGCTGGCGCGTCCCGGCTTCAGCACGGCCAGCGCCGTCAGCGGCGTCTCGGGGCGCGGCGTCGGCGTGGATGTGGCCATGACGCGCGCGCGGGCGCTTGGCGGCACGCTCTCCGTTGGCGCCAGCGACGGTGCGGGCCTGACTTTTTCCCTGCGGGTGCCGCTTACCCTCGCCATCGTGCGCGCCCTGCTCACCGGTGTCGGTGACGAGCGCTATGCCGTCCCGATCGCGTACGTGGCGGAGACCGTGGATTTCGACCAGCAGCGGGTCACCGCCGTGCGCGACCGGCAGGCGCTCGTGGTGCGCGACCGGGCCATCCCCACGGTGCACCTGCGCGACCTGGTGCGCGCCGGCGGGGAAGCGCCGGCGCGCCGGCCCGGCATCATTCTCGAGGTTGGGGACCGGAAGACGGCGCTGATCGTGGATCGCTTGCTGGGCCAGCAGGATATCGTAGTTGAACCCTTCGAGGCGCCGCGCGGCATGCCGACGTTCTTCGGGGGAGCCACCATTCTGGCGGACGGTGCGCCGGCGCTGATTCTCGACGCCGCCGCGCTGGTCTGACACGAGGAACGCATGGACGACGCCCGCGGGCTCAAGGATCTGCAGCTGGACGCGTTGCGCGAGGTCGCCAACATCGGTGCGGGCCACGCGGCCACGGCCCTGTCGCAGATGACCAACCGCACCATCATGATCAGCGTCCCGGAGGTCAACGTGCGGCCGCTCGAGGAGGTGGCCGATCTCCTGGGCGCGCCCGACACGGTGGTGGCGGCCGTGCTGATGCAGATGATGGGAGACCTTACCGGCCGGACGCTCATCCTCTTTCCCGACCAGGCGGCGCGCCGGCTCTGCGACATCCTGTTTCGCCGCGACGAGGGCAGCACCGAGACGTTCGGCGAGATGGAGCAGAGCGGACTGAAGGAAGTCGGCAACATCCTGGTCAGCGCCTACCTCAACGCGCTGAGCGATTTCATGGGCATGATGCTGGTGCCGTCGGTGCCTGGGCTGGTGGTGGACCAGAGCGCCGCGGTGATCACCAGCACCTACCTCAATTTCGGCCAGGAGCGGGATTTCGTCTTCTGCGTGGAGACGTCGTTCCAGGTGGGCAAGGAGCGCGAGTCCCTCAACGGGCACTTCCTGCTCCTGCCCGACATGCCATCGCTCCGCGCCATTTTCGACGCCATCCGCCTGCCATAGGACGCTGAGATGCCGGCGCCCGTCTTGTCCGAGCATGACCTGTCGGCGCTGCGGTCGTTCGCACGGCGGATCGACCCCGCGGACGCGGGCGCGCACAACAACCTCGGCGTGCTCTATTACCACAAGGGACTGATTCCCGAAGCAGTGGCTGCCTTCCAGCGCGCGCTCGAGCTCGATTCCCGGATGAGCATCGCGCAGACCAACCTTGAAATCGCCTATCGTGACAGCGGCCACTACGACCACCGCGTGGCCGAGCTGCAGGGCCGCCTGCGCGCCAACCCCGGCGAGCGGGAGGCGCGCTGGGAGCTCGGCCGCACCTATGCCTCGCTGGGCCAGCATGATGCCGCGGTGGCGGAATTCGAGGCACTGCTCGCGCGCCACCCGGGCGACGTGGCGGTGCTGGTCCAGTTGGGGCTCAGCGAACGCGCGCGCGGGCGGGTCGAGGAAGCAACCGAGTGGTTCGCGGAAGCGTGCCGTCGCGATCCCGAGAGTGCGGTTGCTCTCTTCTACTACGGTGAGACGCTTTACCATCGCGGGCTCAACGAGCCCGCCCTGGCGGCCCTCCAGGGGGCGGTCGGGCGGAACCCGGAATACGCTGATGCGCACTACCTGCTCGCCTTTGTGTACGGCGACATCGGCCAGCACACCGAGGCACGTGCCGCGGCCAAGCGGGCCATCGAGCTGAATCCGGCGCTCGCGCGCGCACAGGCAAACCTCACCCTCAGCCGGAGCGGCGCCGATTCCAACGGTGCCACGCCACCGCGGGGCGCAGCACCTCAGCCGGTGAGCGACGCAGCGCTGGCGCATTTCAACCTCGGACTCGCCTTCAGGCAGAAGGGATACCTGGCCGAGGCGCTGCGCGAGTATCGCCTGGCGCTCGATGCGGGAGAGGACCGCCGCCTGGCACTGCAGGCGATGGCTGAGGTTGAGCTCTTGCGCCGGGAACTAGCGGCTGCCCTCCAGCTCTACGACCAGCTGGTGCAGGAATTTCCCGAATCACCGAAGCTCTGGTCGGAACGAGGCGTGTGCCTCCAGCAACTCGGCCACCGGGATGTGGCCGAGGCATCGTACCAGCGTGCCGTGGACCTTGATCCTGACTACGTGATTGCCTGGAACAACCTCGGCGTGCTGCGCGCCCAGGACCCTTCGGCCGACGCGACCCTCGCCACCTTTCGCCATGCCGCGCGCGGGCCCCACGTCCCGATCACGGTGCGCCTCAACCTCGCGCTCCTGCACTTTCAGCGGCACGAGCTGCAGTTCGCGCTGGAGGGCTATCGCGCCGCACTCACGGCCGAGCCCCACAACGCGGTCGCGTGGAACGGCGTCGGGCTCGTGATGATGGAGCTCAAGCGCTACACCGAGGCCCGCACCGCCTTTCAGCGCGCCATCGAGGCCGAGGATGGGCTCGCCTCCGCGCACTACAATCTCAGCTTCACCATGAGCCAGCTCGGCGACTTCGATGGTGCGTTGCGGGAGACCAAGCGCGCACTCGAGCTGGAGCCGTTCTACGTGCCGCAGAAGTACACCCTGGCGCTCGACCTGCAGTACGAAGATCCGACGATCGCCATTGCGCCGCCGCTCACCAGCGACGTCGGTGGCGAACTGCTCGCGGGCGAGTTCGACTTCGCGAGTGGAACCCTGGATCAATTGTTCGATGAGCTGGTCGCGGAGGAAGCGCCGGCACCGTCGGCCGCGCCGGCCGACGATCCACTTTCGCTCGCCCGCGATTATGCCGCCAAGGGCCTGCTCGAACTCGCCACTGCGGAAGCCGGACGTGCCCGTGCCCGAGGCGCCGAGGCGGCGAGTGTCGCCGGGCTGCTCGGTGAGATCCACGCCCGGCGCGGCCTGCACGGTGAAGCGCTCGAGCAGTTCCGCGCCGCGCGCGAGGCACGCAGCGATGACTGGTGCTCCGCGCTGGGCGAGATTCGCGCCCTGGTGGCCCTCGAGCGTGGCGCGGAGGCGGTGGTGCTCGCCGAGGCGCTGGTGGCAACGCAGCGTGACAACGCGGACGTCCAGGCGGCGCTCGCACGCGCGCGGCTGGCCGCGGGACGGGTCCAGCCGGCGTTGCTTGCGGTGCGCGACGCGCTGGCGCTGGCGCCCGGCCAGCCCGAGCTCTACCAGCTGCAGGCCATCATCTGCGCCCAGCTCGGTGATATCGACGCGGCGCTCGACGCCTGCCAGCTCGCCCTCCGCGTCGACGCGGGGCTGGTGCAGGTGTGGCTGGAACTCGCGCGGCTGGAGGAGCGCCGGGAGAACTGGACCGCGGCCAACGCAGCGTATGGGCGTGCACTTGACTTGCTGCCGACGTTCATCGCCGCAGCGCTCGGCCGGGCCGATCTTGCTCGTCGCACCGAGTCGCCCAAGGCCGCCATCGCGCTGCTGGTGGACCTGCTGAATGCCGACCCCTACGAATTCGAGGCACTGCTGCTGCTCGGCCGCGCCCTGCTCGACGACGGCCGCGCGGCGCAGGCGCTGGAGGCTTTCGATCGAATTCTGCGCTTCCTGCCACAGCACGCCGAGGCGTTGTTTTACCGCGGCGTGGCTCTGGCGCGCGAGCGGCAGTTTGCTGACGCGGTCGGTGCATGGGACCAGGTGGTACAGCTCGCGCCCGGCGCCGAGCTCGCCACGGCGGCCCGGAGCCGCGCCCGCTCCGCCCGCGATCTCCAGCACATCCTCGCGGCGGGAGGGCACTAGCGATGCCGATCGAGGGACCCCTTCGCGAGCTGGGTATTCATGACGTATTCCAGCTCCTCGACCTCGCTCGCAAGACCGGAGTCCTGAAGGTCACCTCCGACCTGCGGCAGAATGGCGGCACGGTCTACTTCGACAAGGGTGCCGTTGTGGCGGCGGAGATCCACAGCAATCCCCATCCGCTCGGCAGCATGCTGGTGCGCATGGGCAAGCTGGGCGAGGCAGACCTTCGGCGTGCCCGCGACATGCAGGAGGCCGGTGATTCGCGCCGCCTCGGTGACGTGCTGGTCGAAATCGGCGCCATCACCCGTCGCGAACTGGAGCGTCAGGTGCGGGCGCAGGTGGAAGAGGTCATCTTCGAGTTGATGGGCTGGTCGGAAGGTTATTTTTCATTCTCGGAAGCCCCGCTCGAAGCGGTACCTGCCCAGGCCAACGTGCGGATTCCCACCGAGGCGCTGCTGATGGAGGCCGCGCGACGCATCGACGAGTGGAGTCGCATCGAATCGAAGATTCCCCACCTCGATGTCGTGCCTCGTCTGGTCGCGCCGGACGGTGCCGATGCGGCGCCCATGGACCTGCGCCCCGCCGAGTGGGAAGTGCTCGCCGCGGTAGACAGCATCCGCGACATCCGCCAGCTCGCTTCGGTGGTGCACCGCTCCGAGTTCGATGTGGCACGCACGCTGTTCGGGCTCGCCACTGCGGGCGTCATCGTGCTTGACGATCCGAGACAGGTGCCGCTGCCGGACGCGGTCGGAGGTGAGATCGCCGACCTGCTGGCCCGGGCCGAGGCGTACCTGATCGCGGGAAACGGCTCAGCGGCGCTCGACTCGGTGGAGGAGGCTCGCGTGGCGGTTCCTGGTCCGCACCTCCCGACGCTCCTCATGCTGGGGCGGGTGATGCTCGCTCTGGGCCGCCCCGGGGAAGCCGCGGAGGCGTTTGCCGACATTACCCGGGCGGATCCGGCGCATGCCGCCGCGCGTCGCTTGCTGGGCGTGGCGCTCGCCGGAGATGGCCGCTTTGACGAGGCTGTGGAGACGTGGGACGCATGGAGCAGGTTGCCGGCGCGTCCGGCCGATGAAGATGCACAGGGAGGCTGGGTGAGCCGGATGCGTGACGCGGCGAAACTGCTGGGACAGGCAACGAGAGTGGCGCATGGCTGACGATATCCGCGCCATGACGGCCGAGCTCGCCACTGACCCCGGCAGCCTTGTCTTCGTCGAGCTGGGCGAGGTGCTCAGGCGGCGGGGCCAGCCGGCGCTGGCGCTCAAGGTCGCACTGGCCGGCGCTGCGCGCCATCCCGCACTGGCCGACGCACATGATCTCCTGGCCCGCGTCTACAGCGATCTCGGCGATGGCGAAGCGGCCTTCGATGCCTGGATGGACGCGCTCCAGAACGAGCCTGCCCACCTCGGCGCCCACAAGGGGCTTGGCTTCCTGTACTACCGCGCCGGCGATCTGACGCGCGCGCTTCGCCATCTCGAAATGGCCCGGGAGCAGGATGATTCACCCGGCCTGGCCCAGGGTATCGCCCGGGTGCGCGAGGCGCTGGAGCGCGAGCAGGCCGTGGCCGTTGCCGAGCCTTCGGGAGCGGAGCTTGCGGGCGTGCCATTTTCGCTGGATGAGACGGAGGACGACGCCGAGCGCTCGGCGCATGCCGAGCCGGCGAGCCGCCGGGCCGCCGAGGACGATCTCTTCAACGGCTTCGACGGCGCACGCGATGGTCTCCTGCTCCTCGACCACAACGGCCTTCGTCTTGGAGGCGGAATCCGCCACGCGGACAACCGCGATGTGAGCGATGCGGTGGCGGCCCACCTCGCCGGTGTGTCGCGCGAGGCCGTGCGGACGGCACGCCTGCTGGGCCTGGGTGCCTGGCAGAGCGTGGTGGCGGAGTGTGATGCGGGGAACCTTCACCTCAGTGCGCCTTCCGACGACACGGTGCTCCTGACGACGCGTGATGCGAGTGTGCCGGCCGGGCGGCTGGCCGTGATCGCCGAGCGGGCCGGCGCGGCGGCGCGCCGGTGGCTGGAGCGTGCGTCATGACGGATGTGCGGGCGACGCTCGACAGGGTGAGCGCCATTCGGGGGGTCCGCGGTGCCATGCTCGTG
>DAIMFY010000010.1:7489-17763 GCA_036724295.1 Gemmatimonadales bacterium
CGTCTCGTCGGTGGACGGGCTCGTGATCGCGGACTCGCTGATGGACGGAGTCGATGGGCAGGCAGTGGCGGCGCTGGCGTCGAGCCTGGTGGGCCGCCTCAACCGCGCCACCAGCGCGGCGGGACTGGCGGCGCCGGCCATCGTTCACCTGCGGGCGGAGCAGGGCTCGGTGCTCGCGGTGCCGGCAGGCGAGGACGTGCTCGTCGTGGCAGTGACGGCGGCCGACGCCAATCTGGGGCTGGCCCGCCTCGAGATGCTCGACGTGGCGCGAGGGCTCGCCTGATGCGGACGCTCGAGCCGTGGGTGGGGCCACCGCTGGACGCATTCCTCTCGGAGTCCTCGGCGCGGCTGGTGCTGCTCATGACGTCGGCCGGCCAGGTGGTGGCGCAGCACGGCTTCGCCCGCTCGCTCGACGTGATGGCTGCCTCGGCGCTGGGCGCCGGCATCGTCGCGTCCACCGCCGAAGTGGCCCGGCTCATGGGTGAGCCCGATTTCGGGGCGCTCGTGCACCAGGGCGCTGGCCACGGGCTTTTCATCTCGTCGTTCGATACGCCGCGTGGTCGGTGGATCGCGCTCGTCGTATTCGGGGAAGACACGACCGTGGGGCTGGTGCAGCTGTTCTTCAGCCGGCTCTGCGCCGACCTTCGCGCCGCGGCGCCGCCCGAGCAGCCGCGCGGTCCCGTGCTCGCCGAGAATTTCGAACACGACCTCAACGCCAGCCTGCACGCGCTGTTCGGACGCTGACCATGTCGCTCGTCAATTTCACGACCCGCGAGATCACCTGCAAGATCGTCTACTACGGCCCCGGCCGGTCCGGCAAGACGACCAACCTGCAGTATGTCTTCGGCCGGGTGCCGGAGTCGCGCCGCGGCCGCATGGTCTCGCTGGCCACACACGGCGATCGCACCCTCTTCTTTGACTTCCTCCCGATCGACCTGGGGTCCATCAGCGGCTTCACGACACGGTTCCAGCTGTACACCGTGCCGGGCCAGAGCTACTACAACTCCACGCGCAAGCTGGTGCTGCAGGGATCGGATGGCGTGGTCTTCGTGGCTGACAGTCAGGCCGCGCGCTTCGACGAGAACCTGGAGAGTCTCCAGAACCTCCAGGAAAACCTGCTGGAGCAGGGCGTGGATGTCCGCCAGCTGCCGGTGGTGATGCAGTACAACAAGCAGGACCTCCCCGGCGACCTGGTCCTCTCGCGGGAGGCCCTCGATGACGCGCTGAATTTCCGTGAGGTGCAGAGCTTCGCGGCCGACGCGCTTCACGGCAGCGGCGTGTTCGAGACACTCAAGGGCATTTCGGAGCAGGTCCTTCGGCGACTCGCGGCCGGGAGCGCAGTCGGATGACGGCCGAGTTGCCGCCGCAGTTCCGCTTCGAGGAGCTGGTGGTCGGCGCGTCGAACCGACTCGCGGTCACCGCCGCCAGGGCGGTCGCGGAATCGCCGGGCAGCGTGTACAACCCGCTGTTCCTCTACTCCCGTCCGGGACTCGGAAAGACCCACCTTCTCGCGGCCGTCGGGCACGCGGCGCGCGCCATCGACGGCCGGCTCGCGGTCGAGTATCTCACGCTGGATGAGTTCGTCGAGGCGGTGCACGCGGCGATCGCTGCGGGTCAGGGCGACGCCCATCGTCGTCGCTTCCTCGACCTGAACCTCCTTCTCCTCGACGATGTGCAGTTCCTCGCCGGGCGGCGGGAAATGCAGTCCGAACTCCTGCGCGTGAGTGACGCGATGCAGGCGGCGGGACGCCAGATCGTGCTGGCCAGCGACCGGCCGCCCGGCGACATCCCGTCGCTGGATGAACGTCTGGCGCGCCGCTTTGGCGGCGGGCTGGTGGTTGACATCGGGAGTCCCGATTTCGAGACACGCGCCGCCATCCTTCGCCGGCGCGCCGATCAGCGACAGCTCAACCTCGCGCCCGGCGTCATCGAAGCCATTGCCGAGCCAGAGCTGGAGAGTGTGCGCGAGCTCCTCGGCGTGCTCAACCGGGTGATTGCGCTGCAGGCGGTGAGCGACGCTCCTGTCACTCCCGACGAAGCACGGGCGGCCGCGGTGCAGGCCGGCGCCACCGTGCGGGCGACGCCTGCGCCGGTTCCCGCCCCGGCACCGGAACCCATCGCCGTGCCGGCCGGCGGCGTGGTGGACGAATTCAGTGATTTTCTCCAGGACGTCATGGCTACCGTAGGCGAACAGGTAGAGTCATGGCGCAGCCGGATCGCGGAAGCGATGCTCCGCTGGGAAGGTGAGGGCTACGCCGTGGCCCGCCTTGCCGCACTCCTCGACCAGGAGCCGGCGCACGATCCCACCGCCGAACTGGCGACGTTCGAGCATGACGTGGTGCGGCTTCGGCAGCTGCGGGCCGAGATCGAAGCGCTGGAGCCGGACCTCGCGGACGCCGCCGTCCTGCGGGATCCCGATCAGCTCGCTGCCGCCGAGACGCTGCGGCAGCAGGCTGAAGCGGGGAGCGAGCCGCTACCGGGCCCGTCGCCTCATTGGAGCATGGACACGTTCATCGAGGGGCAGGGCAACCGGGTGGCCGTGCGCGCGGCGCGCGCGGTCATCGAGGAGCCCGGCACCCGCTACAATCCGCTCGTCATTGTCGGGGCCACCGGGAACGGCAAGACCCACTTCCTGCACGCGATCGGCAACCTGCTTGCGGCGGGCGGGCATCGAGTTGCGTGCGGCAGCGCGCATGCCTTCGTGGACGAGCTCATTGCGGCGATCGAGCAGGAGCGCGTGCCGCGCTGGCGTGCGCGCTGGCGCCAGCCTGACATGCTGCTGCTCGATGACATCCAGCTGCTTGCCGGCAAGGAGCGCTCGCAGGAGGAGCTGTTCCTGCTCTTCAACGAATTCCAGGAGCAGCAGCGGCAGATGATCTTCACCAGCGTCCTGCCGCTGGCAAAGCTCGAGGGCATCGAACCCCGCTTGCTCACCCGCTTCGAGGGTGGCCTGGTCGTGGAGCTTCCCGCTCCGGACCGCGAACTGCGCCAGCGCACCATCGAACGGCTGCTGGCGGCCCGTCTCGAGGTGGTCGACCCCGAGCTCGCGAGCTACATCGCATCGCGGCCAGCCGAATCCATGCGCGCAACACTGGGGCTCGTGCAGCGTGTGCTGCATGAGGCCGAGGCGCGCAACACCCCGCCAACCGCGATGGCGGCGCGCGACGCGCTCGAAGCGAACAGCGGCAGGCCGGCGGCCCGGCGCACCTCCCAGGTCCGGTCGAGCGGCGTGGTGCCGAGTGGTGCCGGCGCCATGCGCAACCGGGAAAAGATGATCTGGACCTGGCCAGAGCTCTCGTCCCGGTTGATCGAGGAGTGGCGCTGATGGCCATCAAGGGCAGCCTCTCCGAGGCGAGTCTTCCTGACGTGATCCAGCTGCTGGCGCTGGGACGGCGCTCGGGATGTCTTGCCGTCGCCGACCGGCAGAACTTCGGCTACATCTATTTCGAAGACGGTCGGATCATCTTCGCCTCCATCGTGAACCGTCGTGACCGCCTGGGCGATCTCCTGGTCCGCAACGGCAAGCTCTCGGCAGATCTGCTGGCCAAGGCCGTCGACATGCAGGCCGCCAGCCCGGAACGCCGCATTGGCCAGATCCTCCTCGAACTCGAGGCTATCACCCCCGACGCGTTGCGCGAGTTCGTGGGATTGCAGATCGAGGAGGCCGTCTACTTCCTGTTCACCTGGACCAGCGGGACCTTCAATTTCGAGGCGGGTGTCAAGCCGGAAGAGCAGGACCTGCTGGTGTCCATCAATCCGGAAAGCCTGCTGCTCGAGGGTGCCCGGCGAGTGGACGAGTGGAGCCTGATCGCCAAGAAGATCCCGTCGTTCGATCTCATCTTCACTGCCGATCCCTCGCGCATCGCCGGCAGCGCGGTGACGCTGGGCCCGGTGCAGGAGCGTATCCTGCCGCTGCTCGACGGCACTCGCGATGTCCAGCAGGTCATGGAAGAATCCGGAATGGTCGAGTTCCAGGTGGGACAGGCCATCTTCGGGCTGCTCTCGGCGGGATTTGCGCATCGGACCGGCTCGTCCAAGGTATCCACTGCGCCGCGGGCCAGCGATTCGCGGGTCGAGGAGCATCGCAACCTCGGGGTCGCCTTCCTGCGCACCGGCATGCTGGATGAAGCAGAGCGGGAGTTTCGCCGGGTCGCGGACCTGCGGCCGAGCGAAGCCGCGGCGCCTTTTCATCTTGGCCTCATCGCCTCGCGCCAGGCGCGCTGGGGCGAAGCGGCCGACGCGTTCCGCACCTGCCTCGAGAAGGGCGGTCCCCGGCCGGTCGTGCTTCACAACCTCGGCGTGGTTCTGGAACAGCTTGGCCAGCTCGATGACGCCGAGCGCGCCATGGCCGATGCTGCGAGCCGGGCACGGGATGACGCACGCATCCAGATGGGCTGGGGGCTGATCGCCCTGAAGCGCGGTGACGATAATGCGGCCGCAGGCCGACTCGCCCGCGCGCGGGAGCTGCTGGGTGACCGTGAGCCGCCGGCCATCTGGTACTGGGCCAGCGCCCTCGCAGCCGCGGCCGCCGACCGTCCCGACATCGCTCGCACAGTGGCGGAGGAAGGCGTGAAGGCGCATCCTGCCAGCGCCACCCTGCGCAACAACCTCGCAGTGCTGCTGGAACACGACGGTGATGCCGCCGGTGCCGAGCAGCTGCTGCGCGCAGCACTGGCGGACGAGCCCAGCGTGCCCCAGGTGTCCAAGAACCTGGGCGACCTCTGCTACCGAAGCGGCCGGTATGACGAGGCCGCCAGCATGTTCGAGCGCGCGGCCAAGCTCGAGCCTGGCCTCGGCGATGATCTCTACTTCAAGCTCGGCAACATCGCATTCAAGCGGCGCGACACGACACAGGCACGCCGGTGCTGGGAGCGGGCGGCGGAGCTGAACCCGGCCCACCAGCTGGCCCGTGCCAACCTCGACATGCTGGACGCTGCTCCGTGAGCCCCGATGACGCCGCGTTCGCCCGGCTGCTCGGGAGCGTGTCCGGCGCTGTCGGCATGACGCTCGACGCCTACAAGGACAAGTGCATCCGGCGACGGGTGGCAGTGCGGATGCGTGCCTGCGGCGCCCAGAGCTACGACGAATACCGGGACGTGCTGGAGCGCACGCCGGGCGAGCTCGATCGCCTGCGCGACGCGCTGACCATCAACGTCACCCGTTTCTACCGGAACCCTGAAGCGTGGAACGCGCTCGCGAGCAAGTTCCTGCCGGAGCTCTGGGAGCGCAACGCGGGACACCTCCTTGCGTGGAGCGCCGGCTGCGCATCCGGTGATGAGCCCTACACCATGGCCATGCTCATCGCTGAGCAATGCCGGATCGCCCGGCAGCCCGGATGGCTCGACCGCGCAACGATCCATGCGACCGACGTGGACCGCGCCTCGATGGAGCAGGCCCGTAACGCCGTCTACAGGGAGGACGCCTTCCAGGACCTGCCGCCGGCCCTGCGCGAGCGATATACGGAAGCCACGCCGGCGGGTCGGGCAGTGGTGCCAGCCGTTCGTGACCGTGTCCTTGTCTCGGAGCTCGACCTCAGTGGTGGCCAGCCGGCCGGCGTACGTTATCAGCTGATTGTCTGCCGCAACGTGGTCATCTACTTCGACCGGCCACTGCAGGAGCGCCTCTTCGCGATGTTCGCCGAGCACCTGTCCGACGATGGCCTGCTGGTGCTGGGCAAGGTGGAAACCTTGCTGGGCCGGGCCCGCGACCAGATGGACCTCGTGGACGTGCGCGAGCGGATCTACCGGAGGCGCGCATGAGTGAAGTCCTCGTCGTGCGAGTTGCAGACCTGCGCGTCGGCCGGCTCGATGACGAGCTGGTCACCATCGGGTTGGGGAGCTGCGTTGCGATCATCCTGCACGATGCCGAGGCGCGGGTCGGCGGGCTGGCACATGTGCTGCTGCCGTCGCCTGCGCTGACCCGCCCCACTGACGGCCGCCCCGGCAAGGTGCCCCAGACCGCCGTCCCCGAACTGCTGAGCCAGATGAAGGCACTCGGCGCCCGCTCCAGCCGTATCACTGCCCGGCTCGCGGGTGGGGCGAGCATGTTCGCCATGCTCAATACGCCCGGCACCATCCAGATGGGTGAACGGAACGTGGTGGCGTCGAGGCAGGTGCTGGCACAGCATGGCCTGCCCATCACCGGGGAAGCGGTGGGCGGTGACTTCGGCCGCACCGTGCGGCTGCGCACCTCGGACGGCCGGGTCGAGATCTCGTCAGTGTCGCATGGGACAGCCGAACTCTGAGCGCGCCACGGTCCTCGTGGCCGACGACAGCCCGTTCTTTCGCCGGCTGCTCTCCGACGTCGTGGACGGGTCGGGCGACTTCCGGGTCTGCGGCACCGCTCGAAACGGGGTGGATGCACTGGAGAAAGTTCACGGCCTGGCGCCCGACTTCGTGCTGATGGACCTGGAGATGCCCGAGCTGGATGGGCTCGGAGCCATTGGCTACATCATGTCCGAGGCGCCCCGGCCGGTGGTGGTGGTGAGCGCGTACGCGGGCTCCGGGACTGCCGCCGCCATCCGTGCCCTCGAGCTCGGTGCCGTGGACCTCGTCGCCAAGGATGAGGATCGCTCCGCCGAAGCAATCGCCGGATTCCGGCAGCGGGTGTTGACAGCGCTTCGGGCCGCCCGAGAGGCCGACATCCACCGGCTGCCGGTGCTCGCGCGGCCGCTGCGCAGCGCGCCTCCACCGTCGTCGTTCGTGGCATTGCCGGGACGGGCCCGCTTCGCGGTGGGGATAGCCGCATCAACCGGCGGGCCTCGAGCGCTGGCTGAGGTTGTACCGCGACTGGTTACCGGTCGGAACGCCGCGATCCTGATCGTCCAGCACATGCCACCGAAGTTCACCCGCAGCCTCGCTGAGCGGCTCGCCCTGCAGAGCCGCTACGCGGTGGTGGAAGCGGAGCAGGGAACGCCGGTGTTGGAGAACACCGCCTACGTCGCGCCAGGTGATTACCATATGCTGGTGAAGCGGGGTGAAGGCGGCGCGACTATCACGCTGGAGCAGGGCCCGCCGGTCTGGGGCGTGCGGCCGGCCGCCGACCCGCTCTTCCGCTCGCTGGCGGAGCTGTTTGGCCCGGCCGCCATCGGAATCGTATTGACCGGCATCGGCCGTGATGGCGCCGCCGGCCTCCGTGCCATTCATGATGGTGGCGGGCTTGGCATTGCCCAGGATCGGGCAAGCGCAGTCATCTACGGCATGCCAAACGCGGCGCGCCTCGGCGGTGGCGCCGATCAGGTGCTTGCAGTGGATGCCATTGCGGGGGCAGTGGATGCCGCACTCGCCCGGATGGCGGCATGACGGCGCGGTTTCTCGTGGTGCACGCCGGGGGCCGCGCGGTCGGGCTGCCGGTGGAACATCTCGAGGCGGTGACGAGCCCCGGCACGGTCGTGCCAGTGCCCAGCCAGGAGCCGGCGATGCGCGGCGTGGCGACCCTCCGCGGAGCAGTGTTGCCGGTGGTGCACCTTGGCGCGCTGCTGGCGGGTGGACACTGTCCCGAGGCTCACGCTGCATCGGCCGTGGTGGTGACCGTCGACGCGCAGCGGTTCTGCCTGGAAATCGACGACGCCGAAGTGGTCCAGAGCGGTGAATTGCTTCCGCTGCCACGAGAGCGCGCCTTGCCCTGGGCCGGCGCGCTGGTCCGCCGTGGCGAGGAACTTCTGCCCCTGCTCGACCTCGCCGCGCTGGGCGCGCGGCTCACCCAAACGGGACGCCTATGATCACCGGCGATGACGTCCAGCTGGTCACTTTCCGCATCGGTGCGCAGGAATTTGCCTTCGACATCCTGCAGGTCGAGAGGATCCTGCGGTACGTGCGTCCATCGAGCGTGCCAAAGGCGCCGGCATTCCTCGAGGGCGTGCTGCCCTTCGAGCAGGGGGTGATTCCAGTGGTGGACCTCCGGAAGCGCCTCGACGTGCCGGCCGAGATCGCAGAGGAAACCCGGGTGGTGGTGATTTCGGTAGATGCGGAGCGGATCGGCGTCGTGGTGGACGAGGTGAACGAAGTCCTGCGGGTTGATGCTTCCGTGATCAGCGCACCGCCGGCGCTGGTGCGCGGCCTCGCGGCCGAGTACATCACGGGCGTTGCACATGTGGAAGATCGCACCATCGTGCTGCTCAATGCCCGCCGGCTCTTCAGCGGCACCGAACGCCTCACCCTGCAGCGGGCAGGCACGTGACGGAGCGTCACGAGTCGGTGCAGGATTATCTCGAGCGCTTTCGCGCCATTGAATCCCGCCTGGGCGAAGCAGCCGCTGCCGGGACGCGCGAGGGACTCAAGCGCGACATCATCACGCTGTTCAAGGAAGTGGATGGCTCGCTGGGCGAGCTCACGCGGCTGAAGGACGACTTGCGTGCCCTGGTCGAGCGCTACAAGCAGGTGGCGGCCAGCGGCAGTGGCGAGGGCGCCCAGCCGCCGCAGTTCAGCGGCGCCCGACCGGTGGTGCATGCCGACCACATCGGTGCGTCCACTTTCATCGAAAAGGGCTGGAGTCTCATCTCGCTGGGCGATCACGCCGGGGCGGTGCAGGCGCTCACCCGCGCCCTGGAGCTCTCGCCCGGCGATACGCAGGCGCAGTCGCTGCTGGGCTGGGCGCAGATGCTCAACGAGCAGTATGACGAGGCGCTGGCCACGTTCTCGCGGGTGCTGATGCAGGAACCGGCCAACGCGCTTGCCCGTATCAATGTCGGATACATCTGCCTGAAGAAGCGGATCTTTGGCGAAGCGATCGAGCACCTCTCCAAGGCTATCCGCCTCGACAACGACCGCAAGGCAACACTTTACGCCCATTACTATCTTGGCCTCGTGTATCTCGAGCGGGAGATGTTCGACGACGCCCAGACCTTCTTCCGCAAGACGCTCCAGCTCGGCCCCAACCTGATCGAGGCGTGGTTCGAACTGGGACGGGCGCAGTGGTTTGCCGGTGACCGCGAGGCGGCCGCCGAGTCCTGGGCCGAGGGTCACCGCACCAACCGGTTCAATCCGTGGGGCAAGCGGTGCAAGGAGATGCTGGAGACGGCCGCCGCTGGAGGGACCATCCCGCGTTCGCCGCGTTCCTGAGCGCCCTTGCGCTCCTCACCCAGCAGCCACAGGACCGGCCGCGGTCGGCACAGGTGGGTCAGGTCACGGTGGTCGCGTGGCCGGCGCAGATGTCGCTCGCGCTGCAACTGGGCGAGGCGGCAGACCAGTCTCGCACCTGGCCCGGACTCGGCACGCGCGACCCCGGGCCCATCCGGCTGATCGTGGTGCCGAACGAGGCCGAGATGCAGCGGCTCTCCGAGGGCCGCGCGCCGTCGTGGGGTGCCGGCATCGCGATGCCCTCGACCCACACCATCATGCTCCGGGCCGATGCAGGGCAGGTACAGGACGTCCTGCGTCATGAGCTTGCCCATCTCGCACTGCGGCGCGTCATCCGGCAACCGGTGCCCCGGTGGTTCGATGAAGGCTACGCTGCGTATGCTGCCGGCGAATGGGGCCGGATGGATGCCATCGGGATCAACCTCGCCGTGCTGCGGGGTGCAATTCCCGATCTTGACCAGCTCAACGCCACCCTCAGGGGTACCGAAGCGAATGCGTCGCTTGGTTACGCGCTCGCCATGACGGCGGTGATGGCGGTGGCTCGGCATCATCCAGACCACTCGCTCAGGCCCATCATCACGCTGCTGGCCGAGGGACAGCCCTTCGATAGCGCGCTGCGGCGCAGCACGGGGCTCACGTCCGGCCAGTTTACGGTGGCGTGGCAGAAGGAAATCAGGCGCCGCTACGGCGTCCTCGGCTGGTTCACGCTGGGCGGCCTCTGGTTCCTGATGGCCGTCGCCGTGCTCGTCGCGGCGTACGTGCGTCGGCGCCTCGATCAGCCGCGCCGGGCGGCGCTGGATGTGGGCTGGCCCGCGCCTCCGGAGGAGGATGAGGCCGAGAGTGAACTTGACCAACACGGCCAGAGTGTGTAGCGTCAACCGCTTATGACCCCTTCTCAGTCTGGCGGCTCGACAGGCCAGCGACTCCTTGGCCAGCGCAATCTGATCCTGCTCGCTGCTGCGGTGCTCGCCCTGATCCTGGGCTACGCGGTGCTCTCCGCCGGCCATCCCACGGCCGCCGCGGTGTTACTTGTGTTGGGCTACTGCGTGCTGTTTCCGCTTGGAATCGCACTGTGATGGCGTGATGTGCGGCACGGCACGGTCCCTGCATCTCCGGCATGATGCATCATGACCGGCCGGCTCCAGAGGGCGAATAGCTCAGCTGGTCCAGAGCGCCTGCCTTACACGCAGGATGTCG
>DAIMFY010000011.1:0-8369 GCA_036724295.1 Gemmatimonadales bacterium
GGCGTGATCGTGGGCGGCATGGTGGTGGCGATGTACCTGCCGATCTTCGACATGATGAATGCTATTCAATAGGGATCAGGGGCCAGAGGTCAGGGACCAGAGCTGCGCCACGAGCGTCAGCCCTCTCGCCCTGACCTCCAGTCCCTGACCCCTGACACCTGACCCCTGGTCCCCAACCCCGATCTTCCACTGAACGACAACCCTCTCTCCACCCCGTCCGACATGCTCTGCCGGCTGGACTTCAGCGGTCGCTTCAGCCGCCTGAGTCCGGCCTGGGAGCGGACCCTCGGCTTCAGCCGGGACGAACTGATGTCCCGGCGATTCATCGAGTTCGTGCACCCGGACGACCGCGAACGCACCCTGCGACAGAACGCGGAGGTGCGGAGCGGCGGCCGGGCCCTTGCCTTCGAGAATCGCTATCGTTGCAGGGATGGATCATTCCGGTGGCTCGCGTGGAACGCCGCGCCCGATGACGGCGAATGCGTGATCTACTCGGTCGCCGTGGACATCACCGCGCTCAAGGCGCAGGAGACGGCGCGCGAAGCGCCGGAGCAGGGGCTCGACGAGCTGCTGAGCGAGATGAAGATGGCTGGGCCGCTGCTCACGGTCTGCGCCTGGTGCCTGAAGCTGCGGTGTGATGACGATCCGGCGTGGAGCCTCGCCCGCTACAAGGCGCTGCACCCGAAGCTCCGCGTAAGTCACGGGCTTTGCCCTCACTGCCTCGAGACCGTGATCAAGCCGCAGATAGCGCAGCTCTGAGCCGGGCGCTCCGCGCCTCTGGCGGGAGCGCTCGCGTCGCATGAGATTGCTGACGTCCCCATCGGGCGAGCGCACACCTGGCAGATCCCGATCCACTCCCTGAGGCATGGGCCGCAGAGCTGGCCGGCCGATATCGCGTCATTCGCGAAATCGGCAGGGGCGGCATGGCCACCGTCTACCTTGCGCACGATCTCCGCCACGATCGGAACGTCGCGATCAAGGTCCTGCGGGCAGACATCGGTACGGCGATCGGCGCTGATCGCTTCCTCACCGAAATACGGACTACGGCCCGCCTGCAGCATCCCCACATCCTGCCGCTGTTCGACTCAGGCAGTGCCGGCGGACGGCTTTTCTATGTCATGCCGCTCGTGCCCGGGGAGACGCTGAAGGAAATCCTCGCCCGGCGCGGGTCGCTGCCAGTGGAGGAGGTGGAGCGGCTGGTCGCGGAGGTCGGCGGCGCGCTCGATTATGCCCATCGCCAGGGCGTGATCCATCGCGATCTCAAGCCGGCAAACATCCTGGTTCACGAAGGTGCGGCGCTCCTGGCGGATTTCGGCATCGCACGCGTGGCCCCGGGCGCCAACAGCGAGCGCCTTACCGAGACCGGGCTCTCGCTTGGAACGCCGCAGTACATGTCGCCGGAGCAGGCCGCCGGGGAGCGGGAGATCGGTGCAGCCAGCGACCAGTATTCGCTGGCTGTCGTGGCGTATGAGGCGCTCACCGGCCGCCTGCCGTTTACCAGTGCGTCACTGCAGGCCATGCTGGTGCAGCTCTTCACCACCCCGCCCGCTCCACTGACTGCGGCCCGCCCCGATCTGTCGGCTGCCGTGAATGCCGTCGTACTCCGCGCCCTGGCAAAGGAACCTGCCGGCCGCTTTCCCAGCTGCGAGATGTTCAGCACGGCACTGCGCGACGGCACTTCCGTCGACAGCCCGCTGCCGGCATCGGCCTCATCCCTCCCAACCCGTCGCCGGTTCGGGCCGGTCCTGCTCAGTGCTGCGGCGCTCCTCGCGGCCTTGACGACATGGTTCGCCGTTCGGCAGTCTGCGGTGGGGCCGTCGTCCGCGCCGCAGCTGCTCGCCGTGCTGCCCCTGGTGAATCTGTCGCCTGACCCCACACGCGAATATTTCGGCCGCGGCCTCGCCGTGGAGATCACCGACGAACTGCACCGCCTCGGCATCAATGTGGTCGGCTCCGCGGCGGCCACCGGCGCCGCGCACCGGTTTACGGTCGGATCCGATGTGGACGTGCAGGCGGCCGGGCGTTCGGTCGGCGCCGACGTGGTGCTGGGCGGCGCGCTGCTCGGTTCAGCGCAAGGCGGCCGCGTGAGGCTGGAACTCACCGACGTGCGAAGCCAGCGGGTGATCTGGTCGGACGAATACTCGCTCGGTACGGATCTCTTTGCGATGCAGGATTCCGTGGCTCGCCGCGTGGCAAGGTCACTGCGGGTGACGCTGCATCCGTCCGATCTCGCCGCCGTACAGCGGGGCCGGAGCGTGGATCCGGTCGCGCATGACCAGGTGGTCCGCGCCAAGGGTTACGCCGAACGCCGGGATCCGGCGGGCCTGGACCAGGCGATCCCGCTGTTCACCGAGGCAATCCGGCGGGACTCCTCATATGCCGAAGCCTGGGCCGGGATGGCAGAAGCGTATTTTCTGCGCGCGGTCTTCAGCGACGCCGGGTTCGGCAATGTCGTGGACCACGGCGACTACTTCCGGCGCTCCGCCGTGGCGGCAGGGCACGCGCTCGCGCTGGATAGTACGTCGGCGGCCGTCCATCGAGTGCTCGGTATGCTCGCCGTCTTTTACACTCATGAGTGGGAGGTGGCGCGACACGAATTTCAGGCATCGGTCGGGCTCGATTCCACGCAGGCTGCCACCTGGCTCTTCCGCACCTGGTACTACTACGGCACGGACCAGCGCGATTCCGCCCTCTGGTCGGTACGCCGGGCGTGGGCCCTTGATTCGCTCACGCCCATCTATTCAACTCGACTCGCCGATGTCCTTCGCGACCACGGCGACCTTGCCGGTGCTCGGCGCATCCTGGCGCGGACGGTGCGGCGGAACCCCACCGACCTGATCCCGCGGATCTCCTACGCCGCGCTGCTGGCCGCTGGCGGACAGTGCGACAGCGCCCTCGCGCTGCAGGTCCCGTCCCTCCGCTCGTCGCCTGGTGCGCAACTGCAGCTGGAAGTGTGGGCACGCTGTGACCGCGCCGACCTCGTGCGCGCCACCCTCGACTCCGCCGACGCCGCCGTGCATCGGGGCGAGTGGGCCCACGGCGTCTTCATGGCGATGGGAGCCGCCATGATCCGGGATACGGTGCGGATGGAGCGCTGGCTCGACTACTCCGTCAACCTGCACGACTATACCGCGTTCTTCCTGCGCGCGCCCGCCTTCTCGGCGTACCGCGACAATCCGCACTTCAGGGCGGCACTTGCGGGTTTTGGAATGAGGGCTGACGGCTGAAAGCTGAAGGCTGAAGGCTGACGGCTCGGGACCGGTCATTAACCGTTGACCTGCAAGTAAACCATCGTCGGCCGTCACGACGTTCCTTGACCAGACCACTCGCGCACCCACCGGAGGCCCTGATGGCGCGGTCTGTCTGGAAGCACTTTGCGCTGGTGCTGGCGCTGCTCGTGCTGTACGATCTGGCGTGGCAGGCCAACACATATCTGCATATGCGGCACCCGGACCCGATGCCGTGGGCGTCAGTCCTCAGCGCGCTTCGATTCCGCCTGCCATGGCTGATTGTCTGGTCATTGCCGCTGGCCGCTGGCATTTCGCTCGCCCTGATGGAACTCCGGCGAGGCGCCATCGCGATCGCGGTGCTGGTGACGGTCGTGACAACAGGAACGATGGTTGTGTTCGATATCTGGATCGGCCCCGCGCTCAATCGCGCCGAGTACGCCGCTGCCGGGGACGATTCATGGCCAAACCTGAAGTCGCCCTTCCTCCGCTTGCGTGACACAGTAGGGGTACTTGGCCGAACCGCTGCCGCGCTGCAACACCGGATCACGGTGTACGACGTCCAGCCAAACTGGACGCCTCCCGACACGACCAAGCCGGAATACGAAGCTCGCGCCTTCCGTCCCATGTCACCCGTCGAAGTGGTTCGCTCCGAGGGCGTGATGACCTATATCGGACTGGTCGTGTTTCTTGATCCTCTGATCAACTGCGGCCTGGTGCTTGGCCTGCTCGCATGGTGCGCGCGAAACGTAACGTTCCGCAGCCGGCGAGCGAAGCGCATTACACTGGTGCTGGCGGCGTGGGTTGTGCTGCTCTTCTGCAAGGGCTACGTGCACAGGTTCCTCAATGGCATGACCTATAACATGACGGTGGAGCGCGCGTCGCTCTGGTGGGTTCCCGTGGCAGTACTTCCCGCCATGGCGCTCGCGGTCTTCGGCTGGCGCGCAGCAGCGCAGGTGACTCGCGACGCCGAGGCCTGAGAGTCATGCCCGAGCAGGAGCTCGCCGAGCAGGAGCTCCGTCGCTGGATGCGCGAGTACAGTGGTCACCTGCTTGCCGTGGTCTCGTCCTACGCATCAGAAGATGTCACGGCAGAAGACCTGCTCCAGGAAGTGTGGCTGCGGGCCTTTGACGCGGCAGCGCTCCGAAGGCCCGAGAGTCCGGTGCGGGCGTGGCTCATCGTGATTGCGCTCAACGTCGGCCGCGACCATCAGCGGCGGGAGCGGCGCCGGGCTCGCCTTCGCCGGCTTTGGACCTGGGGAGCGGGCGCGGTGACCGAGACCCTGGAGCTGGAGATGCCCCATCCTGAATCGCGCCTCTGGCGTGCCGTGGCTGAACTGCCGCCGCTGCAACAGCGGGTGCTGGTGCTCCGCGTAATCGAAGAGCTCTCGACTGCCGAGACGGCGGCGGAGCTTGGCCGCGCCGAAGGAACCGTGAAGGCTTCCCTCTGGCGTGCCTTGCAGCACCTGCGCGGCGAACTCGCTCAGATAGGTGATGCGGAATGACTACTGATTCCGACCACGTCACCGACAACGCCGAACCAATCTGCGACGCCGCACTGAAAGCGCTGGTGGTAGTGCTTCGGCACGAGGCACCACTGCCCCTCGGCTTGCGCGCGAGAGTGGAGGCAAAGGTGCTCGCCGCGATCCGCCGGCCCAAGGCGCCGAGGTATTCTCATCTGGCGGCGGCCTGCGGTCTTTTTATCCTGCTCGGGTCCCGGCCCGATGTCGTGGTGGCCGGGCCGCTCGCGGTTCTCCTTTTTGCCGCTGTCGCCGCCTATGTGCGATTCATTGGTGCGCTGGATGGGGAAGACGAGAACGCTGAAAGCTGAAGGCGGTATCATTGTGAGCCCTACGCCCCACGCCCTACGCCCCAAGCCCCAATCCTGCTCCCCCCGCCAGTCGCCCGACCGTCGCATCGAAGGCTTCCTTGAGATCGGCAGCCTCAGGCTCGCCCAGCGCGTCCACCACACGCGCATGCGCATGCCGCCAGAGCGGAAGCGCGTTTTCGATGAGCCGCCGCCCCGAGGAGGTGACGCAGACCAGCCGCACCCGGCGATCAGTGGGCAACTGTGAAATCGCAATCAGCCGCGATTTCTCCAATGGGCGGAGGTTGCGCGATAGCGTCGTGAGGTCCATGGCGAGGATCTCGGCGAGGTCACTCATCGCGGCACCCTCACCGTCCCTGGCTTGGCCGCAAAGCACTACGGCGTTGAGCAGCGTGAGCTGGGTCGCCTGGATGCCGAGGGGCCGGAGCGCCTCGTCGTAGAGACGAGTGAGCACGCGTGAGACCCGCCGCACCCTGAAGGCAAGGCAGTCGGCGGCGATAGTCTGGGCAGTGGCGAGATGGTCGAGAGTAGGCACGGTGGTCGAGGGCCGAAGAGTTACGGGTTATGGTCGAAGCATGTATATACAAGTAAATATGATGCGTCAAGTCGGCCAATGACAGCTTACGACTCATGCGGGGAACTGAGGGCCGAAGGCAGTATCTTCGCCCAGCTTTCCGCTTCCATCTCTCAATGCTTCGGAATGATCGCGTCCAGCCCGGCATCGATTTCGGCAGGCTGGATCGGGCCGGCGTGCACCCGGCGAATAACGCCTGCTGAATCCACGAAGACCGTCACCGGCAGCTGGATGACGCCGTATGCCGTGGCCGTCGTGATCCTCGGATCCAGCAGGACCGGGAAGGGCAGGGACAGGCCAGTGGCAAACTGGCGGATCTTCTTCTCTTTCTCGCCATCCGCATTGACCGCCAGCACCACCAGTCCTTCCTGCTGATGCTCCTTGAATCGAGTGGCCAGCTCCGGCATTTCATGGATGCAAGGCGGGCACCACGTCGCCCAGAAATTGATGATGACCGGAAGCCCGCGGAGTTCTGTCAGGTGTACCGTCGTTGAGTCGAGCGCGCTGAGCCTGAAGTCCGGCGCCTGTGTTCCCGCGCTGGGCTGCTGCGCAAGGAGGCGGGCCACGGTGCCCAGGAGGAGCATGAGAACCGCGGCTAGTGGGCGCATGGACGGGCTTGCCTCACTTGGGTTTGATGCCGGACGCGAGACGCGAGACGCGAGACGCGAGACGTCCGGCGTCCGGCGCTCCAACTTACATCCGCCGGCTGAAGTCGAAGTAGATCACGAAGTCGTTCACGCCCCCGCCGCTCAGGCGCACGTTGCCATTGGACAGCGTCGCGGGGAGATAGTTGTGCCGGACCCGCACCGGTACGCTCAGCGTGAACTGGTTCACGCCGGTGACCCAGGAGACCCCGGGATCCGCGTACATGGTGTAACCCGCCTTGCGCTGGTAGTCGTCGTGCCCGCCGACGAGGTCGGCTGACGTGGTCCCGTCGACCCTGCCACCGAGACTGAATGAGAGGCCGCGGCTTGGTATCGCAGCCCACGCCAGCCCGAGGCGACCGGTGTAGACATCGGGCACCGCCCATTCGACAGCCGCCGGCGGGTCCACGACGTCGGTGTGCTCCTTCAGGCTTGCCGAGTAGGAGCCCACCTGGTACAGCGAGAGCCGGGGTGCGAGCCGCTGGAACGCCTGCAGCTGGAGCAGGACGGCGAAGCCGCCGTCACCCGGCTGCACGGTCTGTGTGACAGGTTGCTGCGATACGATGCCGTTGGCGGCGAACGCCTCGTCCGTCTTGTGCACGCTTCCCGTGGGCGTCTTCACGCCGAGGCTTACCTGCGCGTTGGTAAAGGGGTGCCGGGTGGGCTGGGCCAGCCAGTAACCGGCGGTCAGGCTGATGTCGCCGATGCCAGTCGCCGAGGTAGTATGACGCGCGCCGTCCGGGTGGAGATTACTGGAGGAACTGGAAGACATCGGGACGGCCAGCGTGAGGCTGGCGCGCTCAGACAGTCCATACGCCGCGCTCAGGTTGAGCGAGTTGAGGTGAATCCGGAGTGGCTGGCCGCCGGGCGACTTGGCCTCGTTCTCCTCGCTGCCCACGTAGAACCGGTGCGTGGCAACTCGGCGAATCCCGACGCCTACCTGCCATTCGTGCGGCCGCAGGAACGACGTTGCCTGGCCACCCAGGTTGGGCGAGGTAAACCGCAGCGGCATGCATCCCTGCGCATCGGCCGTACCGGGAGCGCAGAGTGCGAGCAGCAGCGCACCCACGGCGGGGCCACTCCAGCCCGTCTTCAGGATGGTCTTCATGGTGGTGCCCTCCAGGGGAGGCGGCTATCGCCGCCGGTTGTGGCCCGCACGCCAGCGGCGCCCGCAAAGCTGGCGCTGCCTGACGGGCGAGTGGCGTGTCCGCGTCGGACCATGGTTCCTTCAGTACCTGCTCCCCTGTTACGCGAAAGGGGCCGGGAACGGCTCAGGGGGTCGGGGTCTTCAGAGCCGGGAGCCGAGAGCCGAGAGCAGAGGGCCGAGAGCCCTTAGCTCTCAGCTCACAGCTCTCAGCTCACAGCTCAATCCTCTCCCGTAAACCCAACCCCCTGCTGCACCAGCACCCTGACGGTTTCACCGTCGCGCCGGCCGGGCCGGTAGACGCTCTGCAGGATCATCTGGCGCGCCGCATCATCAAAGGCGTGGCTGGAGCTCTCCACCACCTTGAGCGACTGCGGCTCAACCTTGCCGTTCACGTCGATGACGAATTGCAGCATCACATGCGCAGCGATACCAGCGAGGCCCAGGGGAATCGCCTTCGGCCCGGCCCGGAGCAGGGACGGCGCCTCGTCGGCTTCCGCCGAAGTGATCACGATGTTTCGCGTGCCCGCCGAATCGCCCGGAAGCGTCAGGCCAGCGAGGGCGTCTCCGGAACGCCCGCGCCGATCATAGGCCGCGGGATCGAAGGACGGCTCATCGGTGCGCACCGGCGGTATATCGATCGGAACGTTGGTGAGAACCGGAATGACGGGCGCCGGACTTGCATCGTTTGCCGATGTCGCGCCGGCCGGCTGCGGCCGGTCGGCCTCGAGCGATCGATCATCAACCGGAATCATGATGACCGGAACTACGGTGTTCGGCTCACTGCCGGCGAGCTCGGTGCGGGAGGCCCACACCGCACCGGTGACGATCAGTGCATGGAGCCCGATGGAGGTTCCAGTCTGCCAGACGGATCGCTGGCGCGTGCGCGTGGATTCAGGCAGGTGGTCAAACATGGTGCCATCTCCGTGGCTCGAGATGGTCCTACAATGGCA
>DAIMFY010000011.1:8469-17554 GCA_036724295.1 Gemmatimonadales bacterium
CGAAGCCCTCACCGTCGGGTAATCCTCACCCGCCACACGTCCGGGCCCAGGTCCAGGTAGTCCCATCCGAAGGCGCCGGGATGCTCCGCGTCCAGCTGGTAGCGCAGTGGCTTCGGATCGTGGTCATTCACGATGACCAGCGAGTCGCCGGCCTTGAGTGCGTCGACCCTGGAGAAGATGGTAGGATGCTTGTCGCGGGGCGGAATGACACGAACGTCCAGTTCGATTGATGCAGCGGGCATGCGATCTGCTCCTCATGATTGATGAATGATCCGGCGGCTAGCGCCGCCGTATGCGAACCAGCACTCGGCCGGCCGTCGACTCGTCCACTTCGTACGAGAACCCGCGCTCATCGAGCATCGGCAGCAGGAAGCGCGGCACCCGGACGTTGAGCTGGACGAGTTCCTGCCCGTCAGGCAGCGATTCAAGCGCCGTGAGGGTCTGGAGCATCGGCTCCGGTGGCTCCATGCCGCGCACGTCGAGCCAGGTGAGTGGCGTCCCGTCCGCACCCTGGCTGGGCATGGTGACCCCGGCCTGGGGCGCCGGCGGCGTGTCGGGCTCGGGTGTGCTGCCATCGGCGGGGCGCCAGAACCAGGTCGACCAGTCTTCCGGCCCATGTTCCACCACTTCATGCGTCAGCCCCCGCTTGCCCAGGACGTGGAAGAGAGGAACCGGCTCGAACGTAGTGCGGAGCCGCAGGACGTCACCCTGCTTCATCGCGCCCACTGCGCGCATGATCGTGGAGAAGGGTTCTCGACCGGCGCGCAGTTCCTCACGGACATCGAGAATGACCTCGTTCGCCTCCGCCGGATGGCGCTGGGACGACGGCTCGGCGCTCGGTGGAGCAGCCGGCTGGGCAATGTCCTCGACCACGGTCACGCCGAGAGCGCCGTTGATGGCATCGAGCAGGCCGGCGACCGGAACGCCGGCCATGCGGGCCGCCTGTTCGACCGTCACCAGCCGGGCCATGACCCGCCGCATGGTTCTGTTCCGGAGCTTCGCGAAATGCGGCGCATGGCCCACGAACACCTCGAGCAGCGCCTCATCGCGGGCGAGCACGTCGCTTACGCGGTCCGTCGCACGGACCGGAACCGGCGATCCTGTGGTCACGATTTTCTCCCCAGCGCCACGCGCCCGATCTGGGTGGCAAGAAGCAGCACTCCGGCGGCATAGAGCACTGCCGCGCAGCGCGTCACATGTGCCGAAGCGGTGCCGATGCCGAGCCCCAGGACCAGCAGCGCCGCCGCCATCACCCGCAGCTGCACCGTGGCCACCCGCGCGCTGAACGTATCGGCGACGGTCGGCACGGGGCTGCGGCCCATGCGGTCGCGGTAGTGTACCGTCCACGCGAGCAGCGGGACGATCTTGTAGAAGAAGCCGATGACGAAGAGCACCAGTCCTCCCAGCAGTCCGATTGCCACGTATGCGGTCGCCAGGCGTGGGCTGGCGACCCCGCGGGTAAGCACGAAGGGACCCAGGATGGCACTCACGCACAGGAATCCAAGCCCAGCGCGGGCAAACCGCATCCCGATGTCGATCCGCTTGCGAATGCGCACGCGATAGAACGCCCATGCCTGGCGGAGGAAACAGGCGAAGCCCGCGTCCATCGCGATGAGCCCGAGCCACGCGACGAGCGGAACGCCAGCCAGCAACCCCACGGCAAGCGCCGGCACGCCGGTGGCGAGCAGGGCGAGTGCCCTGCCGGCCCAGCGTGTGTCCGCGCCATGCGCCAGCAGGAACATCGGCAGCAGCCGGAACGAAACACCGACGATCATCACCAGCACCCACCCGACCAGGGCGATGTGCAGGTGCGCAGCCAGAACCCGGATGCGCGCCGCGCCGAGGAAGCCGGTATGCAGGTTGTGAAGCAGGAGGATTCCGAGCACCAGCGTCGAGGCGAGGAAGCAGAGCGCTATCGCGATGCCGGCCCAGGTGGTGTCGTGCTTTGCCGTCGCGGCGAGCGAGGCGCCCAGGTTGCCGAGTGCCAGCAGGATCCCGATCGCGACCAGCGCGATCCCGGCATGGTGCAGCATGGTGCTGCTGCTGGCAACGCCCGCGGCGAAGAGCCCCACGCCGGGTGCAAACGTCCAGAAGCTTGCGTGGCCGGCACGCACCGACTTGATCGGGGCGCCGAGGGCCACGGGCAGGAGCTGGTAGAGCGCGCCCAGGATGGTAGTCGTGAGCCAGCCAAGGGTGAAGAGATGCGTGATGCCGGCGACATGAGGCATCACGTACATCCCCGCCGAGAGTTCAGGCGCGATCCACACCAGCCCGGCGCTGCCAGCCAGGAGATAGATCAATCCGGCGGCAAAGTGCTCGCCGGCCAGCCGAACCGAGCCGGGCGCCGGTGTCGCAAGCCCGCCGCCGAAGCTTGCCCCCAGGGTTGGGCCGGGGGATGTCGCCGTGGTCATGCCGACGTCAGCTCCGCCACGCGCTGCCAGCCCAGCGCGCTGGCAACATTCCGGGCAATCCGGGTAAACGCCTTCCCGCTGCTGCTCCCTGCTCGCGCGACGATCGTCGGGGTGCCCCGGTCTCCCTCCTCCACGATGACGGGATCGAACGGGATTTCGCCAAGGAAGGGAACGCCCATGCTGGCCGCGACCGTCTGCCCGGCACCCTTTCCGAATGGGCCGGTCATGTTCTCGACCACTCCCAGCACCGGCACCTCCAATGACCGAAACATCTGCGCCGCCTTCAGTGCCTCACTGGCGGCGACGCGGGGCGGCTGCGTGACCACGAGGGCGCCCGAGAGTGCCACCGACTGGGCGAGACTGAGCGGGATGTCGCCCGTGCCCGGGGGGAGGTCTACCACCAGCACGTCCAGTTCCGGCCATGCAACACCGCGGACAAACTGCTTCACCGCCTTCGAGACCATGGGCCCGCGCCAGATGGCGGGTGAGGACTCACCCAGGAAGAAGCCAAAACTGATCATTGGCAGGCCGAACGTATCGAGCGGCAGGATGTGCTTCTCGGGCGAAAGCTGGACCCTGGTGCTCCCGTCTTCGATGCCCAGAAGAATGGGCAGGCTTGGCCCGTAGATGTCGGCGTCCAGCAGGCCGGCCCGGAGTCCCTCGGTGGCGAGCGCGAGTGCCAGGTTCACCGCGACCGTGCTCTTGCCGACACCACCCTTGCCGGCGCCGACAGCGATGATGTGCCTGACCGAGGACAGACGCACCTGGTCGGCCCAGGGATCGGGAGCCTTCTGCCTCACGGAGGGCGCCGGCGCCGGTGGGACGATCTCGATGACGACAGAGACGGCACCGATGGCTCCGAGCGCCTTCTCGATCGCCGCCTGCAGCTTGGCCGGCATCGCCGGATCCTGGCTGCGCAGGGCCAGCTGCACCTTGACCCGGTTGTCGCAGACACTCACATGGCTCACCATCCCGAACGAAACGAGGTCTCGCGTAAGTCCGGGATACGGCACGCCGCGAAGCGCGTCGGTGATCGTTGCCGCGGTCAGCTCTGCCGGGACACCGGCGCCCGGTGGGATGCGGGCCTCGTCGTCATGGGGCATGACGAAGCATGGCGTGACCGGCGCGACGCTGGTGTGACGGTTGTCGCCCTGCGTCCAGCGCTCAGCGCTTACCGCTCGTAGTTCGGCCGCTCACCAGGCCGGCAGAGGGTGCGAAGCCGCCTCATGTCGGGAATGCGGTAGTGATTCCGGCCGACCGATTCGATGACGCCCTTTTCGCGGAGCTGGCGAAAGGCGCGCGATACTGATTCGCGCGCGGTGCCAAGCTCGGTTGAGAGCTGCTCCCGGGTCTGGGTGAGGACAATCTCGATGCCGCTGCCACTCTGCGTGCCATGCTGATCCGCGTACTCGGCGAGGAAAAGCGCCAGCCGGGCGGCGACGTCCCGGAACGCGAGCGTCTCGGTTACCTGGACCAGGTGCCGGAGGCGCTCGGCAAGCCCCTGGATGATCGCGTGTGCCACGTCGGGGTTTTCTCGATAGAGCGCCTCGAAGTCTTCGCGCGGCACATAGACCAGCCGGGACTCGGTCTCGGTCGCAGCGGTGGCGGGGTACGGACCGCCGTCGAGCAGCGGCAGTTCCGCTACCGCGCGACCGGGCCCCTCGCTGTGCAGCACCTGCTTGCGACCCGTGGCGCTCGTGCGGTAGATCTGGACCCGGCCGGTCTCGACGATGTACAGTCCGCGGCACGGTTCGCCGGTGGTAAACAGCACATGGCCAGCCGGGTAGTCCCGGGTGCCGCATCGGGTAGCGAGCCGGTCGAGCGATCGGGCATCGAAGCCGGAAAAGAGGGGAACCTGCTGCAGGAGTGTCTGGATACTCACGATGTGATGCCTGTCTTCGCGGGATTGGCGTGTGACAAGAGTCACTCCGCCGGCCAGGCCAGCGCACGATCATTCCGTGCACGGCTGGCGCGATGTCGCGCCTCACACAACCTATACCGCGAACGCCAGATGAACGAAACTGATCCCCGGATCGCCGGACTCTGGGATGCCATGGCAACGGTCATCGACCCCGAAATCGGGCTCGATATCGTCACCCTCGGCCTGGTCTACGGGATCGAAGCACGGGACGACATTGCCGTCATCACCCACACGCTCACCACGCGTGGCTGCCCCATGGAGCGGATCATCACTGATGGCATCGTGAGCGCAGGCAACCTGGTGCAGGGCATCGTGGGCGTGGAGACGCGTCTCGTCTGGGAGCCCGCCTGGCACTCGGGGATGATTGCGCCAGGCGCCTGGGGTTAGGGCCTAGGGCAATGGGCTTAGGGCTTAGGAAGGAGAAATGGGCGCTCGTCTCGCGAACCCAAGCCCCACGCCCCACGCCCTACCTCCTTCGCCCTGTCACCATCCGCACCGTCACCAGCACCATCGCGCAAAGAGTGCCAAGCAGGATTGCGCCGGCGGACGGCATGGCCAGCCATCGGAGCGACTCCTTCGCTGCGCCGGTGCCACCCAGGCCGGGCGCCCGGAAGCCGGCCCAGAGCCAGAAGGCGGAGTAGCCCAGCGCGCCGAGACCCAGCAGCCAACCTGTGATGCGAACGGATCGCGGCGCGACACCGACCAGCACCAGCATGCCGATCAGCGCGACGGCGGCGGTGCCGGTCGCGCCGGCGTGGAGGTGCGCGCGCTGCATGTAGGTCCACGACTTGGCCAGCACTGCATCGGCGGCGCTGGCGTCGCCACGGTATACCGTGGTCTCGACCGCCGCGGCACGGGCCTCCAGCCGCGACTTGATGGCGTCCTCGTTCAGCCCGAAGAGGCCCCCCAGCGCGAAGCCCAGCAGTATGGTGAGCGTCGCCAGCAGGAAGCCGGGCAGGGCCGCACTCACCCGCGCATTGACGTCGTTCGCTGGAATCATGGCTCCTGCCCTCCTGGACCCGCCGCACGCGGCCGCATCGCATCGCCAACCGGCCCGGAGAGCTTCGTGGCTGCCACCAGCTGTTCATGGAGCCTGTGATGCTTCCCCGCCAACGCTTCGGGCGTCCCGATCGCGACATGCGCCTGGCGTTCCTGCCCGCAAGCGAGCTGCGGAGCTGATAGGAGAACGAGCGCCGGCGCGGCATTCCTGTACCGCATGACTACCGCCTCGGTTCGAGTCGCAGGGACCACACATAGGCCGCGACGGCAGCTAATTCTGCGTCACTGATGGGGCTGCCTCCGCGCGGCGGCATTACCAGCTTAGTGGCCGAGCTCTCCGCTGGCACGCCCCGGCGGATTTGCGCCATGATATCGCCGTAACCACCGGGGCTATGAATCCAGGTGCTGTCACGCAGCGACGGCGCGAGCCCTCCCTTGCCCGCGTCACCATGGCACGCCACGCAGAGGCCCTTGCCGCTGAAGATCTTTTTCCCCTGTGCCACCATGGTGGGGGTCACGCCCGCAGGGAGCGTATCGCTGCCCTGAGCCGACAAGGGTCCGGCTGGAGCGAACGCGATGGCTCCTGTCGCCATCAGAATGCCGAGACGGCGCCGAGCGTCCATCGAGCTTCCTCCTGGCTGATATCGTAGGTCATCTCGCCGGTGACCCGCACGTTGCGCCGAAGCAGGTAGCCAAGCCCACCCGAGACTGTCTCGTAGCGCTTCACCAAGGCGGGACCGCCCAGGCGAACGCTCAGTACCGGCTGGTCGGCATTGATCAGGTTGTACAGCGCAAATCCGTGCCAGCGTGAGCCCGCCGGCCTGACCAGCAGTTCTGCGAAGCCGCCATCCAGGCTGGCAGTCGAGTCCTCGGCGACATAGAAAGGCCGGGAATCCGAGCGGTGCAGGTACTGCACGTTCAGTTCGAACGGCCCATGCGAAATCGTGGCGTCCGCGCCCAGCATGTGGGTGACGTCGTGCACGGCTTCGCTGGTGGTGCGTCCAGTGTAGCCGAAAGCGCCCAAACGGATGCCGGGGATGAGCTCGCGCGTGGCGTGCAGGGCGAACGTCTTTCCGGCATCGGAATCAAAATGCCGGTCGTCGCCGGCTGCGCCACGGCCGTTCCCATTGACGACCTGGCCGCTCACTGTGAAGCCGGCCACGTCGGCAGTCGCCAGCAGCCCGCGGTCATAGGTCAGGTCCGACGGTACCTCGCCGAGCCGGGCGCGGTAGACGGCATAATCCTCGAACGAAAGCCGCAGTTCCCGCTTGAACATCGGGTCAGAGACCTGAAACTGGCCCACCATCACGTCCACCGGTACGCCACCGATGTCGTTGGCGTAGAGGTACGCGTCCTCCACGCCGCCGACCTCCCCGCGCTCGAACAGGAAGGCGTAGAAGTAGTAGGAGAGCGACTTCGAGAGGGATCCGCCGGAGAGGACCTTGAGCGAATATGGCGCCTGGAAATCCGTGACCGCGCGACCGTTGGCGTAGCCCTGCACGTAGGCGTCGAGCCGGACGGCCAGGGGCACGTTGCGCGAGAGCGCCAGCAGGTCGTCGCCGGTGCCGATGGTGTCGACCGGTTCCTCGCCCGGCGCCATCCGGTTGCCGTTCGCGGCAAACTGCTCCCCGAAGGGAGTCAGCGCCGGAACGGGATTATGGCAGAGCGCGCAGCTCACGTCGTAGCGCCTGGCGAAGGCGGGTATGTGTTCCGCGAAGGCCGGGGACACTGCCGAGGCCAGCAGGGCACCGCTCAGCAAGGCCGGCAGTGTCCGATCGATCCAGGTGCGCATGAGCCCTCCTCCGGCGGTCGATGGATTCATCCGCTGGAAGAGTCTACTGCCCAGGCTGTGGAGATTCCGTTAAGAATTCAGGAAGAAGGCGCGGACAGGAGTGCGCGGGCGCGCTCGAGTCCTTCGTCGAGGGTGCCGAGGACATGCTCCTCCCCGAGCTCGTCGAAAAGGTCCGAGCGGGCGAGCGCCACCATCGGCTGGGCGTGGATTTCGGTGATGAAGACGTGCGTTCCCTCGCGGCGGCTCTGTCGCACAAGGTCCCGGAATGCGCTCAATCCGGTGGCATCCATGGCGGGCACGTTCCGCATCCGGATGATCAGGACCTTCGGCCGGCTGGCCACCTGCCCGAGCGCATTCTTGAAGCTCTCGGCTGCACCGAAGAAGAACGGGCCGTTGATCTCGTAGACTTCCACGCCCTTGGGCACGTCGCGATGGAACACCGCGCCGGACACGTCGCCACTCGGCGCGGCCGACTCCGAAAGCTCACGGGTGACCACCGAGACGTTGGTGACTTCCGCCATCCGCTTCATGAAGAGGAATGCAGCGAGCACCATGCCGACCTGGATCGCCACGGTGAGGTCCACCAGTACGGTGAGCAGGAAGGTCGCGAGCAGTACGAGCACGTCGCTGCGCGGCGCGCTCAGCACGCTCCGGAACGTGCGCCACTCGCTCATGTGGTAGGCTACCATGACCAGGATCGCCGCCAGCACCGCGAGCGGGATCACCGCCGCGTACCGCCCCGCGAACAGCGTGATGACCAGCAGCGTCAAGGCGTGCACCATGCCGGCGACCGGCGTCCGCCCGCCGTTCTTGATGTTGGTGGCAGTGCGGGCAATGGCACCGGTGGCGGGAATGCCACCAAAGATGGGGCTCGCAATGTTGGCGATACCCTGCGCCACCAGCTCCACGTTGGAGCGGTGCCGCCCGCCGATCATGCCGTCTGCCACCACTGCAGACAGGAGCGACTCCACCGCACCCAGCAACGCGATCGTGAACGCTGGCCCGATCAGGAGCTTGACCTCGGCGCCGGTGACGTGGGGCAGCGAGGGCATGGGCAGTCCGGCATGCAGCGTACCGAAGCGGCTCCCGATCGTTTCGACTGGAAGGTGGAACAGGCTGGCCACGACCGTCATCAGGATCAGGGCCACAAACGGCCCGGGAATGCGCCGGCTCACCCGGGGCCAGAAGATCATTATCCCGAGCGATACCAGGGACAGGCCGAGCGCCCAGGGATTGAGCGTGGGCGCGGCGTGGGCAAAGGCACGCCACCGTTCCAGGAAATCCGCCGGCACCGTCTCCATCTGGAATCCGAAGAAATCGCGGACTTCGCTGGAGAGGATCACCACGGCGATGCCGCTGGTGAAGCCCACCACGACGGGGTAGGGGATGAACTTGATGGCCGTGCCCAGCCGAAAGAGCCCGAACAGCACGAGCATGAAGCCCGCCATGAAGGTCGCGACCAGCAGGCCATCCACGCCGTACCTGGCGACAATGCCCGCCACGATAACGACGAATGCCCCGGTCGGGCCGCCGATCTGGACTCGCGAGCCGCCCAGCGCCGAGATCAGGAAGCCGGCGACGATGGCGGTGTAAAGCCCGCGCGCCGGACCCACCCCGCTCGCGATGGCGAACGCGATCGCGAGTGGCAGCGCCACCACGCCGACGATGAGGCCGGCGATGATGTCCGAGCTGAACTGCTGCCGGTTGTAGGTCTTGAGGGTGGTGAGGAGTTTGGGGGTGAACATGGGCTGAAAGCTAAAGGCGGAAAGCGGAAAGCTGAAAGCGGAATGTCAGGGACTCAGTCCCTGGCCTTCGGCTTTCAGCCTCCAGCCCTTCATCTTGACGCCAGTTCCCCCAGCCGCTTCTTCACCGTGGCCACCACCGGCTGCAGGTCGGGATCGGCATTCTTCCAGAGATCGGTGAACGCGCCGTAATGCTTGACGGCATTTGCCGTGTCGCCCT
>DAIMFY010000012.1:0-8748 GCA_036724295.1 Gemmatimonadales bacterium
TGAAATAGGGCTTAGGGTTTAGGGCATCGGGCGTGGGGGACATAACTCGGAGCCCCTCAGCTACGGTCTTTCCGGCTTCGCCCGCACGGCGTATGATGGAAGTTGAATCACAACACCGGAGGTAACGATGCACCGCCGCCTCAGCCGCTGGATCGTCCCCGCTCTCCTGCTGACCGTGCTGACCGCGGCTGCCCCCGCTCAGCGCGACTCCTTCTCCCTCGTGCTGGTGCGCGACGGCACCGCGTGGAGCGCCACGTGCGAGTCGGGCTGCGCCTGGACCACCATCGGCGAGCGCAAGCCGGGACTCTTCGGCACCAGCGTCGTCATTGACTACTACGGCATCGGAGGATCGTTCGCGAAGCACGACACCACCGAGGCCTTCGCATTCCGGGTGACGGCCGATGGGCAGAATGGCTGGAAAGCCACCGGGCTCAAGGGCACCGCATGGAAGGAACTGGGCTTCAACTGCGCCGACAGTCCGTGCGGGGCTCGGATCACGGAGGCGGGAGTCGAAGGGGTAGAGTAGCGGAAGTGTCGGAGCGTCGAACGGCGCCTGAGGTTCGGGGTGGGCCCAAAGAAAATCCATAGATTACGCAGGTTTCGCAGATCAAGTCGAGTTTCCGGCGTCAGTCCGCGCGATCCACGAGGTTGTCGCGATACTTTCACAACATCGCCCGCTGGTGCTGCATCTTCACCCTTGATCAGTACAATCTGTGAAATCTGCGTAATCTGCGGATCTTCAAAACACGAAATCGTACCCCGCGACCCGTGACTCGTGACTCGTGACTACCAGCAAATGACCATCGAAACCGCTCGCCTGACCGACCAGCTCCGCCGTATCCTCGAAGGTGACGCGTGGCACGGGCCTGCGGTGCTGGAACTCCTGGCCGATGTTTCAGCCGAGCAGGCTGCCAGCTACCCTATCCCGGGTGTGCACAGCATCTGGGAGCTCGTGCTTCATCTCACCAGCGACTATTCGCTGGTGCTTCGGCGCATGGCGGGCGACGGTCGCGGGCTGCTGCCGGATGAGGGCTGGCCTCCCTGCCCTGCTCCCACCGAGGAGAACTGGCAGCAGACCCTCTCTGAGCTCAAGCGACTGAGCCAGGAGCTGCGCGATGCGGTGCGGGACTTTCCCGCCGAGCGGCTGGATGCGCTCCTGGTGGCTGAGTCGCCGTGGACGGCGTATATGCAGTTCATCGGCGTCACCCAGCACAACGCCTATCATGCCGGCCAGATCGCGCTCCTGAAGCGGGTTATGGCCGCTGCACCCTCGCAGCGGGGGATTCAGCGATGACGCGGCTGCGGGCAGACGAGATGGGCGCGATGCGACTGCATTCCCGCATCATTGCCGTGGTCCTCGCCCGCCTGCTCCTGCCGGCGTCGGGCGCATCGGCGCAGATTCCCGCCGCGTGGATCGGACGCTGGGAGACGTGAGGCAGCAGTTCCGCATGGTCTGTATGGTCGCCGGCTGTTGCGCCGTACTGTCATGTACGTCCGCTGATCAAAGCGCTTCTCGCGCGGGACCTCGAGCGCCGGACGTTCTGCCTGGCATCGACACGGATCCGTCACTCACGATCACCATCCCGGACTCCATCGGCGGTGCGTCCGCGGACATGGGTAATGTCGTGCAGCTGGCAAACGGCCGTATCGTCATCGCTGACTGGGATGGGCGACGGGTCCTGGTGTTCGATTCTTCCGGCGCACTGCGCCGTGTCATCGGACGCGATGGCTCGGGCCCCGACGAGTTCCGCGCGCCGTCGCTCATTCAAGCCTTCGCTGGCGACTCCCTGCTCATCTGGGATCCGTACCTTCGGCGGCTCACCTGGCTTGATGCCGAGTCGGGGCACGGGCGCAGTGTCGATCTCGCCAAGGCCGGCGCGAATGGCGGCACGCCGGTCGTCGGTCAGCTGGACGACGGCCGAGTGGTGGCGGTGCACGAACAGATGCGGCAGCTGGATCCGGCGGTCGTACCTGGTCGGCTGATAACGCTGGTGCTGCTCGACGCTGTCGGTAATCGCATCGGTGCGATTGCGGACTCGTTTGCGTTCAGCATCGGTGATACCCGGGGATACCGCTTCTTCGAACCGGCGTTCCGGGCGGCCACCGACGGCAAACGCATCTTTGCCGGTGTCAGCACGGAGTGGCGCATCGGTATCTACGCGCCAGATGGAGCTCGCATCGGCGAGCTTGTGCGTCCATGGGAGCCTCGGCCCGTCTCAGCAAGCGACAAAGCCGAGATCCGTGCAGCACTGACGCGGGCGGACATGGCTCCGGGGTTTCTGGATGACGATCGATTTGATCCGACGGTGCCGGCATTTGGGCGCATCCTGCCCGCCACGGATGGTTCGATCTGGGTGCTCGACGACGCCGCACCCTATCAGAGCCCCGACAGCGCGTCCATCTTCAGCCATAGCGGACGGTTCGTGGGCGTCATTGCATTGCCATCGCATTTCCGGCCGACGGAAGTCGGGACGGATTACGTGATAGGTACTGCGACGAACGAGGATGGCGACCTGGAGATCCGGAAGTATTCCGTGCCGAGGTAAGGTTGGGAGGCCAGCAGCTCGAGCGAGTCGAGAAGGCATCCGGCAGCATGCCCTGAGCGCACCGAGGGGTCCGACGTGGGTTTGGACTCTGAAACTGCATCCACAGATGACGCAGATTGCTCCGATTGCCGCTGCTATTGGAGCAATCTGTGTAATCTGCATAATCTGCGGATAGAACAGTCAGGCAGGATACCATGACCAAGCACCGCATTTACACCACCAGCGTCGCCAGCGTCTATCCGCATTACGTGGCGAAGGCGGAGAAGAAGGGACGCACCAGGTCAGAGGTCGATGAAATCATCCGCTGGCTGACCGGATATGACCAGCCTGGCTTGGAACGCCAGCTCGAGCAACGCACCGACTTCGAGACCTTCTTCGCCGAGGCTCCTCGGCTGAATCCGTCGCGCCGGTTGATTACCGGTGTGGTGTGTGGTGTCCGGGTGGAGGACGTCAAGGAGCCGACCATGCAGGAAATTCGCTACCTGGACAAGCTGATTGATGAGCTGGCACGGGGAAAGGCGATGGAGAAGATTCTTCGGAAGTAGGGCTTGGGACGTGGGGCGTGAGGCATGAGGTCCACGCCCCACGCCTCACGCCCTCTCACAAAGGCGTCGACACGCCCAGCTTGAACCCATCCGGATCACGGAACTGGAACATCCTGGCGCCCCACGGGCGATCGGCGGGTTCGCTCAGCAGCTCACCGCCGGCCGCCGTGATCCGCGCTGCGGCAGCGTCGACATCCGCGGGAGTCGCCACGTTGATCTGGAAGTAGCAGCCCTGCCCCTTGCTACGGTCCCAGCCGAGCTTGCCGTCGTCCTGGTTGAGGATGATGCGAGCCTGGCCCGCGGTCATGACGGCACCGCCCGGCTTGCCGTCGCGGTCGTAGGTCTGCTGGACGGTGAAACCGAGGACGTCGCGGTACCAGTGCATGGATGCTGCGACATCCTTGCAGGTGAGCGAGCAGCCCGGGGTGGTGGCGTCGAGTGTGGTAGTCATAGGGTTTAGGGTTTAGGGTTTAGGGATTAGGGGCTTGGGGCTTGGGGCTTGGGGCTTGGGGCTTCAGGCTGAAGCTAATACTCACAGCGCACAGCGCACAGCTCACAGCTCGCTACATCCTGTCCGGAGCAGGAATGCGAATCGCCGTCTCGGGAAGTCATGCCACCGGCAAGTCCACCCTCATCGATGAGCTCGCGCGGCGACTGCCTTCGTACGAGACGGTCGATGAGCCGTATCACCTCCTGGTGGAGGAAGGGCACGCATTTACGGACCCGCCGGGGGCCGACGACTACGAACTGATGCTCCAGCGATCGGCCGCCGAAATTGGTTTGCGGGGCATCGGCCATGTACTGTTCGATCGTTGTCCTGCCGATTTCCTCGCGTACATTGTGGCGAGCCATGACGACACGCCCGCGCTGGGCCAGCTGGCGGCGACGGCCGGCACCGCACTCTCCCGGCTTGACCTGATTGTCTACCTGCCAATCGAGGAGCCAGACCGGATTGGCGATGCGGACATCTCCTTGCCCGGGCTCCGGCGCCGAGTGGATGAGATCCTGCGCGAAATGCTGCTGGAGGATGCCTGGGGTTTTGGGGTGCGGGCCATCGAGGCGCGGGGGACGCTGGACGCGCGCGTCGCCCGGGTATTGCGGAAGGTCATATGTCATACGTCATACGACGTATGACATATGACCCATGACTCCCTTTCACGGCAGCACGGCAACCTCACTGAGATCCGCGGCCATCGCCTTTGCCGCCGCGGCGCGGCCGAGCGCGAGCCCCGCGTCCATGTCGAAGCGGTAGTGGATACCGGCATAGAGGCGAGAGAGACTGGCCTCTATCGCGTCCGCATCCAGCCGCTCCCGCTCACTGGGGAACTCGGCCATCAGCACTCCCGACATCGCGCCCGACACGCAGGAATGCGCCGACGGATAGGAAGGGTGCGGCGGCAGGCCGATCGGCAGGGTAATTCCGGGATCGGCCTGGGGCGGCCGGATGAACCAGTAGGTGTACTTCGCATTGAAGCAGCCCACCAGCGCGTCAAACATCGCTCCATTCATCAGGAACATGATCCGGGCGGCCTTGGCGTCGCTGACGCGATACGTCCGGATCAGCTCGACCGCCAGGTTGTTGAACGGCGCATTCCGCCGGCCAGACTGCTGCAGGTTCCAGTAGTTCGCAATCTCCAGTTGCTCCGCCGTGCGCGTGTCGGAGATCTGCCGTACCTCTGCCAGCGCACTCAGGTATGACGGCGACCCGAAGGCGGGCGGCGGTGGCGGCTGGAACTCGTCCGGAGAATCCATGAAGAACGGACGCGCCAGGTAGTTGCCCCGCACGATCGGGCCGCCGCTCCACTGCCAGTAGCCAGGCCCGATCGGCGGCGTCCCCGGATCGGCAGCGCCCACTTGGTCGTCCGCGGCAAAGTCGAGCACTCGCGCACCGATGGCGCGGCCGATCGCTTCGCCAGCAGCAAAGTCGGCATGCTTGGCGCCGGGCCAGGGGTCTGCCGCTTCCTGTGCGTCGAGCGCGGCCTCGATCGTGGCGACCTGGCCGGGGAAGAATGCATCGAGGACGGCCGCCGAGGCGCCCGCGATTGCGGCCGAGGTCGGTGGATGTGGCCGGACTGCCTCCGCAGCCTCTGCCGCACGGAACTGCGCCAGCGAGAGGTAGACATAGAGACGACCCTGGTCGATTGGCGTCTGGTCGGCCAGGGCGGTCGCCATCTCGTTCCAGGTGGCGGTGGCACCAGCCTCCCAGAACTTGACGGCGCTGGCCTCCGCCGCCGTCCCGGCGGCGGACCCGGTGGCTGGCGCGCTCGGTTCGCTGCACGCCGCGAGCAAGGCCCCCGCCACGATGGCGAGTGCCCGGGTATAGTGTGACATGCTGTCCTCCCTGGAAATGATGATGGCGGCCCGCCGCACAGGGGGCGCAGGGGCTCTGGCGACGCCCCGTACCGGGCGTACATTGAATCGCTAACGCCCATCCATTACCCCATCGTCACCCCGGCGTCACTCCGCATGCCGGGGCCGGGTCACTCCCCTGAGGGAGGGCGCGATGCTCGAATTGCGTACCCTGGGCGGCCTGGAACTCCACCGGGCCGGCGATTCGACGTCCGCGCCGGTCGCGTTGCAGACCAAGCGACTGGTCCTGCTTGCTCATCTCGCCTCTACACCGTCCGGTGGTTTCCGCCGCCGTGACTCGGTCCTCGCCCTCTTCTGGCCCAACCTCGACCAGGAACACGCCCGCGGCGCGCTGCGCCAGGCGCTCCACGCCCTCCGGAACGCCCTCGGTGACGGCGTCATCCGTACCCGCGGCGAGTCGGAGATCGGCGTCAGCGGCTCCATGCTGCGATGGGACGCGCAGGAAATGGCAGTCGCGCTCGAGGCGGGGCAGCACGCTGCGGCACTCGCGCTCAATCGCGGCGAATTTCTCGATGGTGTCTTCGTCGCCGGTGCATCGCCCGAACTGGAGGAATGGATTGCCGGAGAGCGCACCCGGCTGCGCCAGCTGGCGGCGAGGGCGGCGTGGGGAGTGGCGGAAGGGTTGGCGGGCCGGGCGGAGGTCGGGGCGGCGGTGCGCCAGGCGGTCCGGTTGAGCGGAGCTGACGAGTCAGCCCTGCGGCGCGGCATCATGTTGCTCGACCAGCAGGGCGACCACGCGGGGGCCATCGCGCTCTATGAAGAGTTCGCCCGGCGGATGGCTCGTGACTTCGAGGTGGAACCCTCCACCGAGACGAGAGCAGTGATCGCGTCGATTCGTGCGCGCGTCGCCCCCGTGGTCGTGAACCCGGCCAAGGGTGATGTCGCCGAGATCATCCCAGCGAGCGCTGAAGTCCCGGTCAATCGAGGGACGGCTCCTGCCCGCAGCCGCCGACTGACGCTCGCTGCCGGCATCCTCGGGATCGTAGCGCTCCTCGTGGTTGCTCTCCGCCTCAGCCCGACGGCCGGGCGACCCGGTGAGTCGAACATCGTTGCCGTCGTGCCATTCCAGATGTCGGGCGCGGACCGCTCCCACGCCTGGTTGCAAGAGGGGATGGTGGACCTGTTGACGATCCGCCTCGACGGGTCGGGCGGCCTGAAGCTGACCGACGCGCCGACGATGGTTGCCGCATGGCGGCGGGATGCGTCCCACGATTCGACGACTGATCCGATGGCATCGGCGCGCCGGCTTGCGGCCGGCGTCGGCGCCGAGTGGGTCGTGACTGGGAGCGTGGCAGGCAACGCCAACCGGATCATCCTGAGCGCGACACTCGAAGCGGTGGCGACCAGGCGGACAATCGCCCGGGCGGCCGCCGAGGGAGCGGCCGACAGTCTTCCTGCGCTGGTGGACCGCCTGGCGGTTCAGCTGCTTGGAGGCGGCGCCGGCCTCGATGAGGACCGGCTCGCATCGCTCACGAGCGCATCCTTTCCCGCCATTCGCGCATTTCTCGACGGGCGCGCCGCTTCGCGGCGCGGCCGTCGCGATCTTGCGCTGATCCAGTTCCGGAAAGCGGTCACGCTCGACTCGAACTTTGCTCTTGCAGCGTTCGACCTGGCCCGCGTGTCGGCCTGGGCTGGCACACAGGAGGACGGTCAGCTCGGCGTGCGGCTGGCCATGGCAGGGAGGCAGCGCCTCGGCACGTCGGACCGTGCCTTTCTTGACGCCTGGGCGGGGATTACTCGCGATGCACCGGAGATGTTCCAGCGGTGGAATGCAGCGGTGACGGCGCAACCGAACCGGGCGGAAACATGGTACTCGCTCGGCGACTCCTATTATCACCTCGGTGCACTCGCCGGAATCAAGGACGCGCTCACTCTCGCCGACGACGCCTTTCATCAGGGCTGGCGCCTGGACTCGGTGGCTTCCGCGGGGCGACTGGATGGCTCGGTCGTCGCCGAGCCGGTGGAGCACATGATCCAGCTGGCCCACCTGCGCCGGGACACGGCTGAGGTCCGTCGCCTCTTTGCCCTCCTGATCGCGGCGGACTCCTCAAGCAGCTTGGCGCGCGCACTTGGATGGCATCAGGCAGCGCTGGAAGGGGGTGCTGGCAAAGCGAGCCGGCGCTGGATTGAGGGCGCGGACCAGCGCGGCGTCATGCTGCTCTCCTTTTTCATCATGTGGACCGGGGAGGGCGTGGCTGACCTTCCGCGGGTGTTCCACGCCGACAGGCGCTGGCTGACCCTGCACGATCCAGGATATTCGGAGTTCGCGCTTACCTCGTATGCACTGATCCGCGGCCGTCCGGGTGACGTGCCAGCAGGAGCCACGCGTCCCGAGCGGAGGCCGCCATCAGCGCAGCGAGCGTGGCTGAGGTATGCGCTCTGGTGGGACGGAGACACCACAGGCGCCGACGCGGTGGTCCGCGCACTCGAATCCCGGTCCAGCAGAGTGCCCGCCACGCCCGAAGAGCAGCGTGACCAGCTTCTCGACCTCTGCACCGCCGGTCTCTGGCATGCGATGCGAGGCGAGCTCGGGTCCGCGCGCGATGCCGGCCGCCAGCTCGGAACCGCGCGGCTATCCGGGCTCGCGGGAGAGGATTCCCTCCGCTTCGCGGATCATGGCATGCTCTGCGCGGCGCTGATCGACGCGGCCGTGGCCACGGCGCTCGGATCCCGTGACAGCCGCACCAGGGTCTGGGTCGCTGACTCGCTCGCCCGGCGCTACGTCTTTGCCATTCTCAGCTCACCCCGGTTGCCGGAGACGAACCTGGTCCTCGCGCGGCTCTGGGAAGCGCAGGGCGACCTCCCGCGCGCACTGGCGGCGCTGCGCCGCCGCGGCGCCTACTACATGGAAGCGCCATTGTTCATGACCACATTTCTGCGCGAGGAGGGCCGGCTCGCAGCACTCAACGGTGATACGGCCGCTGCGGTTCGTGCCTACCGTCACTACCTCGGCCTGCGGTACGATCCCGAGCCGAGCCTGCGATCGGAGGTCGAGCGGGTACGACAGGTGCTCGCAAGACTCGAGGGGCGGGCGCAGCTGAGCCGCGGCCCCGCAGCGCGCGAGCAACCCGATCTGGCGCGCCAATTCGGCGGGCGATAGACTCAAGCCGCCGCCTGGATGGGTGGAAGCCTGCCGGCTCGCTGCAGGTTGCTGGGCCCCGGGTCGTGTGCAACGATTAGTGAATAGTGCAGTCATAGCAGTGGAATCTCACCTTGCGCTTTCCGTCCCCCGGGAGCCGTCGCCATGAGCATTCCGTTGCCTGGGCGTGGGGCGTGGGGCGTGGGGC
>DAIMFY010000012.1:8848-17523 GCA_036724295.1 Gemmatimonadales bacterium
GCTCACAGCTCACGGCTCCCGGGCCAGCGCATCCAGCCAGTTGATCACGGCACTCTCCAGCTCGATCCTGCGATCTGACCATGAATGATCGGTCGCTGCGTGCAGCGTCGTGATGCGTTCATTGCCGAGCGCGCGCAACGCGACGACCAGGGAGTCCGACATCGGCGCCAGACCATCATTGGCGGTGAGCACGAGCAGCGGCAGATGGGCCAGCCCCGGCTCGGCATCGGCAAAGCGCCAGTGCGCGCCGCGGGAGCGGACCTCGTCCGCCATGCTCTCGGGCGTGACGCCGGCCAGCGACTCCATGTTGTCAGCCATGGTCCTGACGAGCCGGTCGCGCCGGCCACCGGCCATCGCACCCATGTCCGCCGCCGACAGCAGCACCGCACCGGCCAGCTCCGGATGGTGCGACGCCGTAAGCACGGTGACCCATCCGCCCATGCTGTGGCCGGCGAGCACCATGCGGGTCGTGTCCAAGCCCAGCCGGCGCACGTTGGCCGTGTCCTTGAGGAAGGCGATCACCGCGTCGGCATCGGCAAGGTTGTTGGCGAAGCGGAACTTTCCGGGGCTGCCCCACGAGCCGCGATAGTTGAAGGTGACCGAGGTCCATCCAGCGCGGCGAACAGCCTGGGCAAGGTCGAGATTCTTCTCGTTCCCGGGAAGGCCGTGAAGCAGGATGAAGACCGGATGGGGCCCGGGACCGGCCGCCACGTAGGCCACGCCGTTGATCTTCACACCGCCCGACGGAACATGCAGCACCTCCATCCGCGGCGGATGCAGGGAATCGCGGGGCGGGTCAGCGACGACGGCCGCCGGTACCTGGGCCGCGAGTGGGAGGGCGGTCAGGGCAATGCCGGCGAGGACGATCAGGATCCGCATGGTGAACTGCCTCCGGAATTCGGCGGGTTGCCGAACAATTCTATCGGGCAGCGTCCCGCCCAGCCAGTGAGTTCCACGCCGACCGGCGCCGTCTTGCGGGAATGCCAGCCGGGCCGCACATTCGGCCCGCTGAGGTCCCATCCCCCTGTCCAGGAGCACCCGATGTCCGCCACCACCCGAGTCGGCCTCGCGGTCCTGCTCATGCTCGGTGCCGCCTGCCAATCCGCACCGAAGGCACCTCCGTCGGACACCGGATCGACTGCTCCCGCTGGCCTCTCCGCCGCCGACGAGGCTGCCGTGCGCGCCGTGGACAGTGCCTTTGCCGCCGCCTCGGCCGCCGGCGACGGCGCCGCCGTGGGTGCGCTGTATGCGTCCGATGCCACGCTCATGCCCCCGGGAGACAGCAGCCGGCACGGCACCGCCGCCATCGCGATGTACTGGTCCGGCCTCTTGTCGGCTTACTCGTTTCCCGTCTCGCTGACCGCTGCGCCCATTGTCGGCAGCGGTGACCTGGCCATCGCCAGCGGCACCTACAGCGTCGTCATGACCCCGAAGGCCGCCGGCGCCAAGCCGCTGCCGGTGGACAATGGCAAGTACCTCGGCGTACTGAAGAAGCAGGCTGACGGATCGTGGAAGTACCTGTTTGACACCTGGAATTCCGACACACCTCCGGCTCGATAGCACTGGCGGCACCGGTGACTGGTAATCCGATGGAAGCCCTGAGCGCTGCCCTCCCTGGCCGCTACCGCATCGAGCGTGAGCTTGGGCAGGGCGGCATGGCCACCGTCTACCTCGCGCACGACATCCGGCACGATCGCAAGGTGGCGCTCAAGGTGCTTCGCCCCGAGCTCGCCGCCGTCATCGGCGCCGACAGGTTCCTTGCCGAGATCCGCACCACCGCCAACCTGCAGCATCCGCACATCCTGCCGTTGTTTGATTCGGGTGTTGTGGCCGTCAACGGTCAACAGTCATCGGCCGACCGTCGACCGTCGACCGTCGACCTGCTGTTCTACGTCATGCCCTTCATCGAGGGCGAATCGCTTCGCGACCGCCTTGCCCGCGAGAAGCAGCTGCCGATCGATGAGGCCGTCGCCATCGCCTCCGAAGTCGGCGACGCGCTCGACTATGCCCATCGCCATGGCGTGATCCATCGCGACATCAAGCCGGAAAACATCCTGCTGCATGACCGCCGGGCGCTGGTGGCGGATTTCGGCATCGCGCTCGCCGCCAGCAAGGCGGGCGACACCCGGATGACGGAGACCGGGATGTCGGTCGGCACGCCGCACTACATGAGCCCCGAGCAGGCGATGGGCCAGCGGGAGATCACGCCGAGGTCCGATGTCTACGCGCTGGGGTGCGTGACGTACGAGATGCTCTGTGGTGAGCCGCCCTTCAGCGGCCCCACGGCGCAGGCCATCGTGGCCAAGGTGCTCACCGAGGAGCCGCGCCCGCTGGTGCCGCGCCGGCACACCGTCCCACCGCACGTGGAGGACGCGGTGCTCACTGCGCTGGAGAAATTGCCGGCTGATCGGTTTGCCACCGCCGCTGAATTCGTCGCGGCGCTGACAGCCCGGCGCGACGGCGCCGAGTCGCGGAGCCGGCGAGCCGCCAGGCCACCGGGCCGACGCTGGCCCGTGGTGGCGATGGGCGCCGTCACCCTGGCGGCGCTGGCAGTGGCAGGGTGGGCATTCGCGGAGCGCGCCCAGCCTGACGCAACCACGTGGACCCAGGTGGTGCTGAGCGATTCGGTGGAGATCACCAACCAGGGACCCGCGCTGGCGGTCTCGCCCGATGGCGAGACGATCGTGTTCAAGGACGGGCGCCAGGACGGGCTGCTCTGGCGCAAGTACGCCAGCCGGCTGGAGCCGGAGCCGATACCGGGTACCGAACGCGGGTTCAGCCCCGTCTTTTCGCCCGATGGAAAATCGCTCGCCTTCGTGGCCGACGGCCACGTGAAGACGATCCCGCTCGTCGGTGGCAATCCCGCCACCATCGCAGACTCGGCGGCGCCGCAGCAGTTCGGCGCCACCTGGCTCGATGACAACACGATCGTCTACGTCGGCCAGTCGCTGGACCGGCTCTTCCGCGTGAATGCTGCCGGCGGCCCCGTGACTACGGTGCTGACCCAGCACGGCCTGGGATTCCTCAACCCGACGGCGCTGCCGCATGCGCGCGGCGTCCTCTTCCTGGGCTGCACCTCCGGCTGCATGACTGGGGGCCTTCGGGTGCTCGACCTCCGCACCGGCCAGCAGAAGCAGCTGGTGGACCGGGCCTTCAGCGGCTGGTACCTGCCGTGGGGGGCGCTGCTGTATCTCCAGAACGACGGCACCGCGATGGTGGCGCCCTTCAGCCTTGACAAGCTCGCGATTACCGGCACGGCCGTGCCGGTGCTCGAGCAGGTCATGGGCACCTCCCTCAACCCGATGCTCGCCCTCTCGATGTCCGGAACGCTGGCCTACATGCGTGGCGCCGGCCCCAGCGCCGGCGCCGACATCGTGCGGGTCGCTCGCGACGGCGTGGCATCCGTCATGGACAGCAGCTGGCGCGGGCAGTTCAACTCGATCGCCATCGCGCCCGACGGCCGCCGGATGGCGGTGGACCAGGGCGGTGCGGTGGGCGAGGCGTCGATCTGGGTCAAGCAGCTGGAACGCGGGCCATTCACCCGCCTCACCTTCGGCGGACGCGACCGGCGGCCGGCCTGGTCTCCGGACGGGAAGATGGTGGCGTTCGTGCGCGACAGCGGCGCCGGCGGCAACATCTTCGTCCGCGCGGCCGATGGCAGCGGCCGGGAGCAGCTGCTGGTGCACCTCGATCGCCAGGTACAGGAAGTCACCTACTCGCCGGACGGCAAGTGGATCGTGCTTCGCACCGACAACAGCTCCGCAGGCGCAGCGGACATCGTCGGCGTCCGCACCGGCGGCGACACGATGCCGGTTCCCATCGCGGCCACGCCCTTCTCGGAGCTGTCGCCATCCATCTCGCCGGACAGCCGCTGGGTGGCCTACATGTCCAACCAGTCGGGCGTGAACCAGATCTACGTGCGCGCGCTGGATGAACACGGCGGGCTGCAGCAGGTCTCGACGCTGGGCGGCAGCGAGCCGAGGTGGTCGCCCGACGGCCGAGAGCTGTTCTACCTGGATCCTCGCCAGCAGCTCATGGCTGCCACCGTGCGTACCAGCCCGGCCTTCGAGGTCGCCGGGCTCCGCCGGCTCTTCGATGCGTCAGGGTTCCTCGACCCGCAGTTCCACCAGTCGTATGACGCCTTTCCCGATGGCCGGTCGTTCGCGTTCATGAAGACGCACGGCGCGCCGCTCTCGACCGGCAGCACGGTGGTAGTGGTGCGGAACTGGTTCGCCGATGTGCGAGCCCGACTCGGGCGCTGAAGATCGCGCGCGGCTGAAGCCGCCCCCCGGTCCGAGGAATCGCCTTCGGCGATTCAGGCGCGCGAGATCCACGTTCTCTGCGAGCCGTCCAGCCGTCTAGCCGTCTACCAGTTCCGCCACCCGCCGCCGTCTCAGATCATCCGGCGCACTCGCCAGATAGTCCCGTGCAATCTCCCGCGCCGACAGATCGGGGTGCCATCCCTTGATTTCAGGATTGGCACCACAGCGCATCAGCGACTCGACTACCGGAACCCACGCATTGCCCACTGCGATGTTGAGTACGGGCGAATCCCAGATCAGCGTGTTCACGTCGAACCCGCGTGACGCCATATGCTCCATCACGGCGGTGCGGCCATTCAGCATGGCGACGAAGAACGCCTGCAGAAGCACCTCTTCGTCGTCGGGATCGGGATGCATCGGGAGAGCGCGCTGGCCCACCATGTCGAACTCGGGACGTAGCCGGCGCGCAGCGGCAGTGGGCTTGCCATCCGCCCCGAGTGATCGTCGCACGCCATCGACGTCGCCGAGCCCTGCGGAGATCCAGAGCGCGTGGCGCGGCGTGGCGCGTGCGGCGAGCACGTCCACTGCCTCGCCGTTCCAGTAGCGAATCAGCGCGTGTTCGAGGACCGGAATACCATTGGGAGCCACCCAGTTGGGGTCAGCACCCCGGTCAAGCAGGAACTGGACGATCTCGGTTGGCATGTACATCTGGCCGCAGAGTGCATGGTTGAGCAGTTCCGGATCCGGGTGATCCTTCAGAATGCGCTCCAGCCATGACTGATCGCGCGAGAGAAGCGCACTCCGGATCAGCTCGGCGGGATCGCGCCGGTCGCGCAGGCCAGCGTTTTCCTGTCGCCGCGACACCTGCTCCAGCAGTGCCTCCCAGCTCGGACAGCCCTGCATGCGCGCCGTCGCCAGGCGGGCTTCATCCTCCGCAACCTCGGCAGCGTAAATCTCTTCCACCGGCTTGCCGTAGAAGCGGGGGATGTAGGCAGCGAGCACATGCCCGGCAAAACCGCGCCGAGCGCGGTGACTGCCGAGGACTGAGCGCGCGTCCCGCTCACACTCCTCCACTGAGCCCGGCATCATCGCCATCGGCTCCTGCCGCGCGACGTCGTCGAAGTAGCGGACGAGCTTCGGCCAGCTCGCGAATCCGTACTGACGCGCGATCTGGAATTGTGCTTCGGAGAGACGGACGCCAAGGCGGCGGGCCTGCGCCTTGGCCTGCTTCCGTTCGAATTCGAGATTCGGGTGAGGCGGAAGAGGACGAATGCCAGACATACGGCCTCCTTTCGTTACGACCCGTGTCCGCATGCTGGGCCCGAAAAGAGGTGACGGCTTGTACCTGCAGGTGCTGCCTCGGATGGGACCATCCCTGCCCGCGGACCGGGTGCGCTCCGATGGCGCGCTCGGAGGTTCGGAAGACGGGGAGGGATTGTCAAGAGCAGGGACCAGGGATTAGGGGTTAGGGATCAGGGCGGAGCCGCGGGCACTCGTCTCATCGCCCCTGACCCCTGACCCCTGACCCCTGATCCCTAATCCCTAGCCCCTAGCCCCTAGCCCCTAGCCCCTAGCCCCTATGCCCACCGTCCAGGTCCGTTACATCGTGCACGATGTCGATGCCGCGATTGCATTCTACACCTCGCAGCTCGGCTTCACGCTGGTCATGCACCCTGCTCCGCCCTTTGCCATGCTCTCGCTCGGCGACCTGCGGCTGGTGCTGAGCGCGCCCAACCCGACGGGCGGCGGCGGACAGGCCATGCCCGACGGCACCGTCCCCGAGCCCGGTGGCTGGAACCGGTTTGCGGTTCAGGTCGACAACCTGGAGGCGACGGTCGAGCGCCTGAAGCGCGCCGGTGCGCACTTCCGTAATGAGATCGTCACCGGTGTGGGTGGGAAGCAGATCCTGCTCGAGGATCCGTCCGGCAATCCTGTAGAACTGTTCGAGCCGTTGATTGACGAGGCCAGGTTGGGCGCTGGGCATCGGATCGAGTGACAGGTCGGCTTCCTCATGCGTCCCCATCGCTGTCGCAGAATCCTGGGTACGAGGGAGGAAGAATGAGACTACTGAAAAGAGTCAGCGCGATCCTGCTGACGGCGGCTTGCACCGCGTGCTCACATGATGCCCGGCTCACCATCAAGTCTCACCTGGTCGGGCCACTGACCACCGGAATGCTCACGATTACCGTGAAGGACGGCACACGCAGCTGGACGTGGAACGGCCGCGACTTCGCGACGGGAACTGAGGATGGTGTGCCCGCCACTCCGGCAATGCACACCGGTACGAGCGGTGATGCACTGGTCACCTTCGAGGTGCGCAACGGCGAGGACGTTCTCAGCTCCGGCGCCCTCACACTGCCGCTCCAGGACGACTGGGAGTGGACACTCGATTTCGCGGCGCGCACCACCGACCCGCGCATGAACTGCCTGGGGTGTCAGGGTGCCGAAGCGTTTCCAATCGCCGAGCCGTTCAGGACCGCTCCGCGCGATTCGCTATGGCTCGTGTGGGGCGGCAATTCATTGAGCAACCCGGTTCTGTACTGACCAGATGCGGACCAGGCACCGGGGCCTTGGCGTCGCAGGCGTGATCATGATGGCACTGGTCGCCGTGGGGCAGCGCGCGGCCGCCCAGACCATCCGGATCTGGCCGGGTGTGGCTCCGGGTTCAGAGCACTGGACCCAGCACGAACAGACCTACACTGACACGCCGATCGGCACGGTCATCATTGACGTCGTGACGCCCACGTTGACGGCATATCTCCCACCCAGGGAGAAGGCAACCGGGACAGGCGTCATCGTCGCCCCGGGCGGCGGGTTCGTGGCGCTGGCCATGGATCATGAAGGCACCCGTGTCGCCCGGTGGCTGCAGCAGCATGGCATCGCGGCCTTTGTGCTCAAGTACCGGCTGGTCGAGAAGCACGGCGACGGTATTCCGGACATGGATCCCGATACCGCGGCTCGCTACGGCATCGCCGACGGCATCCAGGCAGTGAAGGTGGTGCGGCAGCACGCCGTCGAGTGGGGCATCTCGCCGCGACGCGTGGGATTCATCGGCTTTTCCGCTGGCGCCATGGTGGCCAGCGGCACGCTGCTGCAGCCGGACAGCGCCGCTCGTCCCGACTTCGTGGCCATGATCTACGGCGGGCCCTTCGGCGTGATGCCACCGATTCCACAGCATCTCCCGCCCATCTTCATGGCCTGGGCGCAGGATGACGACGAGGTACTCCCGCAGGTGGAGTCATTTTACGCCGCGCTACGCAAGGCGGGTGTCGCACCGGAAGTGCACATCTACAGTGCCGGGGGCCACGGCTTCGGCATCAAGAGACAGGGCACGACCAGCGATCACTGGCTGGATGAGTTTTATTTCTGGCTCGAGGCACTGAAGCTTGCAGCGCCTGCATCCTGATGGAGGCAACCCCTGCCGTGATCCGTTCTACCTGCAGGACGATGCTGATCCTGCTCACCTGCCCGGCCGTCGCGGCAGCCCAGCAGGATGGGTCACATTCGTGCGGAGATGAGGGCACGACGCTGGCACTGGGTCAGTGCGTCCGTGTCCAGCTGCAAGAGGCTGACTCCACGCTTGCCCTCTACTATGACACCGCCCTGCGCCGAGCTGCCGCTCCGGCGGAGTTGCGGCAGGCTCAGGCCCAGTGGGAGCGCTTTCGCGACGCTGACTGCCATGCCATCAGTGCGCAGTACCAGGGTGGCTCCCTGGCGCCAGTTGCGGAGGGCCAGTGCCGGGTGGACCTCGCCCATGAGCGGGCCCATGAAATCTGGAGCGTCTATCTCAGGATCACCGAGGATCCGCTGCCCGAACCGGGAGTGAGGGAGTGAGGGCCGGCGTCGCGCTGCTCTGGCTACTGTCACCGGCGCTGCTAGCCGCGCAGTCGCCTCCGCCAGCCGATCAGGTTCCGGCGCACGATTCGCTCACCATCGCGTCAAGCGCGCTGCACGAGCCGCGGCCAGTCAACGTCCACGTGCCTGTCGGCTACGACAGCTCGAACGCGCGTTATCCCGTGCTCTACATGCCCGACGGCGGCATCAACGAAGACTTTCCGCATGTGGTGAACACGGTGGATTCGCTCGTGGCGCTGGGGAAGATCCGGCCGGTGATCGTCGTCGGTATCCCCAATACCGAGCGACGCCGTGACCTCACCGGACCAACTCGCGTCGCCAGCGACAGCCAGATTGCGCCGCACGTGGGCGGGTCGGCGGCGTTTCGGCGATTCATTGGTGACGAGCTGATTCCTGAAATCGATCGGCGCTACCGCACCACCGACGAGCGATCCATCGTGGGCGAGTCGCTGGCCGGGCTCTTCATCGTGGAGACATTCCTGCGGGAACCATCGCTCTTCAGCCACTACATCGCCTTCGACCCCAGCATCTGGTGGAACAAGGCCAACCTGGCCGATT
>DAIMFY010000013.1:0-17522 GCA_036724295.1 Gemmatimonadales bacterium
GCTTATCCAGCCATCGCTTCCACGTTGATCTTCGACTTGGCGAGCTGGGTGAGGCGCTCGTCGGCCTCGCCTTCCTCGTCAAGGGTCTTCTGGAGCAGCTCGGCCACGCCGTTTTCGCCCAGCTTCTGGGCAAAGGTGCGGGCGGAGCCGTAGCCGGCGATCTCGTAGTGCTCGATCCGCTGGGCGGCACTGATGATTCCGGCGTCGCGCACCGCGGCATCGCCCTTTTCCTTCAGCATCTTCGCCCCTTCCTCGATCAGCCCCTGCATTCCCCGGCAAACCTCGCCCGACGCGCTGATGCTCAGGGCTCCAAAGGCGTTGTCGAGCCGGTCCACATGGCTCCGGGTCTGCTTGAGATGATCGCGGAAGGCCTGCTTGAGATCGGGATCCGTGGCGCCTTGCTCCATCTTGGGCAGGGCTTCGACCAGCTGCTGCTCGGCGGAATAGAGGTCCTGCAGTTCATGCGCCAGGAGAGCGCGCAGGGAATCCATGCTCATGGGTCACTCCATATGTGAAACAGGGTGAAACACCGACGCGGGAAGCTCACGGCGCCGGGAGTAGGAATGTAGGAGCCGGTGAGCGGGATGGACAGTCTATCAGACAGAGGTCAACGGTCGACGGTCTACGGTCGACTAGGAGGCCGTTGACCGTTGACTGTCGACTGTCGACCGTATCTCCCGTTCCCGATCATGAAACGCCTGCTGCCAGAGTTCGAGCGAGAGGAATCCCCAGAGTGCACGGCCAAAGCGGGGCTCGCTGTCGAGCCGCTGCAGGACCCGATCGTTATGGACGTAGGGCCGGGTGCGCGCCGAGGCGCTCGAGAGCGTGTCGCGGACAAACGCGCGGGCCGGGCCCTGGCTCCACTCGGTGAACGGCGTCGGGAAGCCCATCTTGTCGGTACGGTCACGCACGGGGGCTGGCAGCAGATCTCCCAGCGCCAGCTTGAACACCCGCTTCAGCTCGCCAGCGTGAAACTTGATGTCGGGCGGCACGCTGGCGGCGAGTTCAACGATGCGATGATCCAGCAGCGGCACCCGCGACTCGAGCCCATGCGCCATGCTGGCGCGATCCTCCACGTGGAGCAGGGCCGGCAGCAGGGTCTTGAAGTCGAAGTGGGTCATGAGGTCGAAATACGCCTCACGCCGCACGTTGCCGGCATTGAAGACCTGACAGAATGCCTCGAACGGGGAGTAGTCGCCGAGCGCATCCCAGGCCACCTCCGCATCGAGGTCACGTGCGCGATGCACCAGCCGGAAGTAGCGGCGGTCCATGTCGTCGAACAACCCATCGCGCCAGAAATCCTGCAGCAGCGGCTTGTAGTGCCGCAGGCTCGCCAGGCTGGGGATGATGGAGTCGTAGGTGACGATGAAATTGCCGTCGTACATGGTGCCGTCGATGGCGGCCTTGATGCACTGCTCGAAGTAGGCAATCAGGTAGCGCGCATACCCGCCGAAGATCTCATCCCCACCCTGGCCACCCAGCACCACCTTCCGGTCCTCGCGAACGCGGCGCGAAATCACGTACTGCGAAAAGGCACCGGGGCCGGCGGTTGGCGTATCGAGGTGGTAGATGACCGACGGCATGTCGGCGATGAAGTCGTCCGCGGTGATGGTGCACTCGGCCAGGGGAATGCCGCTGGCGGCCGCCACCTGCCGGGCGTACCCCGACTCGTCGTAGTCGCGCCCTTCCGCAAACCGGCCGCAATAGCCAAGCAGGCCCGGCTGTCCCCGGGCGGCAAGCGCGGCAACCACGCCCGAGTCCATGCCGCCGCTGATGTAGGCGGCGAGTGGTACATCGGCGCGCAGGTTGAGTGCCACCGCCTCCTCGGTCAGCGCGCGCAGTTCTTCCCGGAACCAGTGCTCCGTATGTCCGAAGTCCAGCTCGAAAAACACTTCCCAGTAGCGCGTCTGGCGGAGGTGGCCATTCCGGTCGGCGATGAGCATGTGGCCGGGCGCCAGCTCGCGCACGCCGCGAAAGAGCGTCTTGCCGTCGAGGCAGAACTGGAAGGCGAGGTAGTCGCGGAGTCCCTCCGGGTCGGTCTCGATGGCGGGCACGAAGGGCAGCAGCGCCTTGGCCTCGGAGGCGAGGTAGAGCACGCCATCCTGGATGGTGTAGTAGAGCGGCTTGACCCCGAAGTGATCACGGGCGCAGAAGAGCTGGCCCAGCCGCTCGTCCCAGAGTGCGAAGGCAAACATCCCGCGGAAGTGCTTGACGCAATCGACGCCCCAGCGCGCGTAAGCCCGAAGGATGACCTCGGTGTCGCTGGAGGTGCGGAACTGATCGGCGCCGAGCTCGCTGCGGAGCTCGCGGTAATTGTAGATCTCGCCGTTATAGGAGATGACCGCGCCGCTCCCGACGTCCATCGGCTGGGCGCCGCCGTCGAGGTCGATGACACTGAGGCGTCGGTGGGCCAGTCCCGCGTGGCCTTGCGGCTCGGCCCAGGTTCCCTCGCCGTCGGGCCCGCGATGGGCTTGCAGCTGATTCATTGCCCGGAGCGCCACGTGCAGTTCCGGTACGCGTGTGCCGTCGAGGGAGAGGATGGCGCCTATGCCGCACATGGGGAGGACTCCAAGTAATGAAGAGCGCCGGTGCGGAGTCGCGGGTCGCGAGACCCGTGACCCGTGACCCGTGACCCGCGACCACCTACATCAACGCCCTGACCTCCCGCGCGATGGCCAGGCAACAGGTGAGGCCGGGGGACTCCATGCCGATGAGATTGATCCAGCCTGGCAGCCCGCGCCGGCTCTCCTCGGCGATGACGAAATCGGGCACCACGCCACCCGGAAGTACGCGCCGGGGGCGGATCCCGCTCTGGTCAGGCCGGAGGTCTTCTGCCCGAATGGCGGGAAGATACCGGGCTGCCCGCTCGGCAAAGACCGTGGCGCGGCCGGGCGGCACATGGTAATCTGCGACCCGCTCGGCGAGGAATTCGACATCGGGGCCAAACCGCACGCCGCCGGCGAGGTCCAGGGTTACGTGGACGCCGAGCCCCGTAAGTGCCGGATTGGGCACGGGGTACACCAGGTGGCGCAGGCGGATCGCCGCGCCTTCGCGCAGCCGGAAGTAGCAACCCTTCACGAAGACCTGCCGGTACAGGGCTTCATCCATGTCAATACCCATGCCAGCCGCGATCTGGTCGGCGTGGAGGCCGGCGCAGTTGACCACGGTGGCGGCCTCGACGACTGTCTCGGTGCCTGTCGAGTCAGCGCAGCGGACGGCGTAGCCACGTCCCGCCGGCTCGGCATCGAGATAGGCATGGCCGTACGCGATGCTGGCGCCATGGTCGAGCGCGGCCTGCTCCAGGCTCGACACGAGTCCGTGTGTGTCCACGATGCCGGTATTGGGCGACCAGAGCGCGGCGGTGGCCCGGACGTCCGACTCCTCTCGAGCTAGTTCCCCGACGGAGGCGTAGCGCAGGCCTGCGACGCCATTGACGGCGCCGAGCTCGAGCAGCCGAGCGAGTTCGGGTTCCTCGCCCGGGTTGGTCGCGACGATGAATTTCCCGATGCGCTGGCAAGCCACGCGATGCGCTTCGCACCAGGCGAACAGCTCCATGCTGGCGGGGGCGCAGAGGCGGGCCTTGAGGGTACCGGGCGGGTAGTAGATGCCGGCGTGGATGACTTCGCTATTGCGGCTGCTGGTTTCCATGCCAGGGCCGGGGTGGCGTTCGAGCACCACAACGTCGCGTCCGGCCGCCGCCAATTCCCGCGCCACGGCGAGGCCGATCACGCCGGCACCGATGATCAGGGTGGTGGATTGCAATGTTAGTCAGGTGAGCGAGCTGGGCGCCGCTAGCACGATGTCGCGCACGGTTGCCGCCACCCGGATTGCAGCGTCGCCCTCGCCATAAGCATCCCGTGGCCAGTCTGGCCGCTGGTCGTCGATCACCTGCTGAACTAGCACTGGCAGTTCCTCGACCGCCTCCGGCGATAACAGCTTGTTTGCGCCCGAGGCGACCGTCTCGGCCCACTCAGTCTCGCCCCGGAGCGTGATACAGGGCGTCCCCAGCCAGTATGCCTCCCGCTGGACACCGCCTGAGTCCGTGATGACTACGGAAGCATCTCGAATCAATCGGATTGCATCAAGGTAGCCAACCGGCTCGCCCAGCTTCAGCCTGCGCCCTGAAGCGCCTGGAATTCCCGCACGCTCCATCGCCGCCCTGGTCCGCGGATGCACTGGCCATCGCACGTCGAGAGGAAGCCGCTCGATCACCGACACAACCCGCCGTAATTGCCGCTCATCATCCACGAGCTCCGCGCGATGCAGGGTCACGAGGGCGAAACGGGGTGCCTGCGCTGGCGCGGGAAGCTGCCGCACCGCTCGAAGCAGTACATCGCGGGCCACATCGCCTGTGAGCACGATGTGACCGCCCACTCCTTCATGGCGGAGCGCAGTACTGGCTCGTTCGGAGGGCGTACAAAGAACGTCCGACAGAGCATCTACGAGTCGACGATTCAGCTCCTCGGCCATCTGACGATCCACAGCGCGAAGGCCAGCCTCCACATGCACGACCGGGAGCCTCAGCTTCGCAGCCGCCAGGGCCATGCCCAAGGTCGAATTGGTATCGCCGATGACAACAACGGCGCCGGGTCCTACCGTCCGCAAGAGGGCTTCTGATCGCTCCAGCACCTTGGCGGTTTGCGCGCCGTGAAGGCCCGAACCAACTTCCAGATAGTAGTCTGCCGGCGGCACGCCCAGCTCCTCATAGAGAAGCCCGCTGAGCGCGAAGTCGTAGTGCTGGCCGGAATCGATGGAAACGACCGGAGCAACCTGGCCGAGTGCGGTCCGCAGCACACTCGCTTTGATTGTCTGAGGCCTGGTGCCATAGCACAGGGCAATCTTCGTCTGGGTGCTCACGTGCTCTCGGGTTGGGGCATTGCCGTCAGTCTCGGTGATCCGGACGCGACCAGAGGCGACCGGCCCTGCAGCAGAACGGCCCCGCGGCTGGCGGACTCGAAACCACATTCATCACCGAACGTCCATTGTGAGCGAGAATCATGCCGGGTGGCATCTGGCTCGCACTCCGGCGCGCCGCGCGGCTTCCGCAGCCAGCGGCGCCAATGCATGCGCGTAGAGCATTTCGAAGCAGACCTTGGTCGAATACCGCTCGACAACGACCTCACGGCCGCGAGCACCGACTTCGGTTCGAAGGGTGTCATCCACGGCGAGTTCCGCGAGAACCGCTTCCCACTCCTCCGGAGTGCGCGCAAGAAACCCGGTACGCCGGTCTTCAATGACGAAGTTGGTCTCCCCCACCGGGCTGCACACCGCCGGGCATCCGCCCGCCATGTAGACGAGCGCCTTCATGGCACACTTGCCACGCTCCCATGGACCGTCGTGCAGTGGCATCAGCCCTACATCCATGCGAGCCACGAGACCCGGCAGATCGGCGCCCGAGTAGTCAGGGACGAGCTCTACCGGCAGCTTGCCGTAGTCCGGTATCAGGTCCGTCCGCGTCCCGGCTCCCACGATCAGCAGGGAGACTGGCAGGCCGCGATCTGCGAGCGCCCGAAGTGACCCAGTGAGCGACGCCAGGTATGGCAGCGTCCAGGGACTTCCGATCCAGCCGATTCGGACCGACTTGCTCGCGGCGCGCCGCTCCCTCGCCGGGTTGTATCGCTCGACCGGGACAGAGCTCGGCACCAGAGCACTGGCGGCATTGAGCCCGAGCGCATAGTCGAGGTTGAAGTGACTGCCGGCGCAAACGCGCCAGGCGTTCGTGACCATTGCCCGAGCGCGCTTGGGGTGCGGCAGGAAAACCGCGTCGTCAAAATCGTAAATGACCCGAGTCCCGCGGTTTCGAAGCCGGCGCACAAACGAGGCAGGGGGCAGGACCCACTGGATGAAGACGGCGTCCGCCTGCGGTAGTTCTCGCATGACGCGCCACATGCACCAGGCTTCCGCAGCGCGCCGCCAGAGGTACAAGGCGCCTCGAGCCAGTTCCCGGAGCAGCCGCGGCCGAATCCGACGAGCGCCGGTGATCCAGCGAGCGTGCATGCGCTCGCGCACTACGCTGGTGTAGGGCACCTCGACTGGCTCGAAGCCACGCTGCCGGAGCGGCGCGTAATACTCACGAACCCGAACGGCGGTGCTGGGAAACAGCTCGAACGACCCGACAACGAACACGATCCTCATAGATCACCGAATCCCATCACTCGGCGGCCAGCGCCCAGCCAGGCACGCACATGCGACCGTCGGATTCGCGTCTCACCCCGTCGGATGGAGTTCATGGCGAGAGTGACGAGATCGCGACAGCCATCCATGCCCCCAAGCCCGAGCGCACCGAGCGGAAGCGCTCCCCGGATTACGCGATCCCACTCCAATCGGTCAACGTCAGCGCGTTCGAACTGTGGCTCCGTGGCAGGCAGTCGAAGCGCATGGTGGCCCGCCTCATCCAGTGCCGCGTAAATGGAGGCCAGCTGGGTCATCCATGCCTGCCCACGATGGTGCCTGTTCACCTCACTCGCGGTATCGGCAGCCAGTGCGTGGCGGAGCGCCCCGTCGTCGAGCAGTTGCTGGACATGCGCGAGGTAGGAGGCCTCGTCACACTGGTGAGAAATCCTTCGGAATCCAGGGTCATCGGCTACATACTGCTGGGGAACGGGGTCGTACATCAGTACCGGGCACACACCCGCCGCCGCGGCCTCGAGCACGGCCGTAAATGATGAATAGGGAAATGCATCGAGATATAAATCGGCGGCGCCGTGAAAGGCGGCGAGCTCCGGGCGTTGACCAAAGAACCGGATCCGGTCACCCCACTTCACTACCGACGGATGGCCCGACATGTCGGCGCGGTCGAATCCGACGACCAGCAGGATGGCGCGCACATTGGCTGCCAGGATCTTCCCCATCGTACGGAAGAAGTCGTACTTCCCGTCCGGGATGTACTTGTAGCGGCTTCCCACGGTGAGCAGCACGACGGCATCATCGGCGATCCCGAGGCTCGCCCGAGCCACCTGCCGCTCGATCACCGCCCGCTCCAGTTCCATCGGAATTGGCAGGATGTGCGGGAGCCTTCCGAAACGCCGTCGCTCCGCCAGCTCGTTCCCGAACTCGCGGATACTCACGACGGCATCCGTGACGGAGGTTCCCAGCCAGAACATGTGGTCGGCATGATTCGCGAAGCAGACCGGGGGGCAGCCATCGACGGCGAATGCCACGATCGGGATCACGTCAAACTGATGAATGTGCAGTACGATCGTATCCGCCTGAGTGACGGCAAGATCGCGGAGCCATAGGGCGCGCTCCGTCAGCGAGCTCGACCGAGGCGCCCTGGCCAGGCTTCCGCCTCCTGCGCTGATCACCTGCTCGATGAAGCCCGGTACCGGCGCGCGCCCCTGCTCGAGGAGCGCAACCGAATGCCGGGATGCCCTGTCATTGGCGATCCAGTTGCGCATCAGCCGGGTATGGCCGCCGGTTGGCAGGGCGCGTGATATCACATGCAGCACCCGTCGCGCATCGCCGCCGGTTCTGCTGCGCGGGACCGCCGCCGACGGAGGTGCCGAGGAGCCCGAGCCCTGGCCAATGTTGACCGCGATCTCTTCCAGGCTGCCGTCGGCAAACCGCCCTGTGTGCGCGAAGCAGGCGAGCCGCGCGGCCTCGCGCACCCGCCTGAGCGCAACCTCATCGCGGCCGCTGGACGCCGCGTGGAGCGCGGCAGCCCGGAGCGCAAGGTACGCCTCGTCCGCCCGCTGAAGAAACTGGCATGCGGGCCCGTGGCCCAGCGCTGGACCGGTCACTGGGCAGCGATCGCCTGGTTCATATCGAGCCCGACAGGGCGGCTCGCCACCGTGCCTGCACCCACAGTGCCATCATGCCGTTGATGACGACCGACAGGCCATACACCACGAGGGTGCCAATGAGGGCTCCGTACATGCCGTACCGCGGGATGAAGATGAAATCACACAGGACGCTCACCGCTCCCACGCCCAGGGTAATGAGAGCTGCCTGCCAGAACAGCCCGCGACCGATCCATTGACTCGCCATGATTGTGGAAAATGTAGCACCGAGCAGCGCCGGCAGGATGATCCGGAACAGCGGCACCGCGGGCAGAAACGCATCTCCGGCAACCAGGCGGATGCCGATTGGCGCCAGCAGGTATCCCACCGCGGCGATAAGCGCCACGACGCCCAGCGCCTGAAGCAGGAGCCGGCGCTGTTCGGGCCACGCCTCGTCGGGCCCCTGTTGCGCAACCAGGCCAAACGCCACGGTGCTGATGGCATCGGCGGCGAGAAGCGTCAGTCCAAAGAGCTGGATCGCCAGCTGATAATATCCGGTCTCGGCTGGGGGCCGGAAATGATTCAGGATGAGGACGCTGGATTGTGCCAGCAGATAGTTGCCGATGGCGCTAAGGTGCAGCTGAGCGCTGCCCTTGAGCAGGCGCGCCGCCACGATCCGCCGAGGCCGCAAGTGGCCGGCGCGGCGGGCGGTCACCCACCAGCCGACGGCACCGGTCGCGCCAGCCGCGAGTATCATGGCCAGCAGGGCGCCGGGCACGCCGAGATCCAGCAGCACGACGAACACCACGACGCCGACAACACCAAGCGTCGCGCCCAGCAGCTGCGCCCCGTTCGCGGTGCGGAGCCTGTCCATCGCATTGAGAATGTAGCGGTTGGTCTGCACCCCCATCAGGAACGGCAGCGCCGCGAATGCGAGCACAAGCACGGGAACGTCCAGGTTCTCGAAGAAACCGCCTCCGCTCACGCGATACGCGATGGCGACCGACACCCAGACAATCGCGGTAACCGCGCCGGTAATCGCGAGGCAGGTCCCGACCGTCTCAGGCAGCCAGTCGTCCACCGGGCGTCCCGCCGCATGATGGATCACGACCTGGCCGAGGCTGAGGGAGCCGAGGGTGGCGGCGAGCCCGACCCAGGCGTACGCGGCTGCGTAGATCCCGCGGCCCTCGGGGCCGAGATAACGCGCCGTGATGAAAAGACTGATGGTGGAGGCTGCCACGCCCGCCGCGCTCGCGCCGCCAGTTTCCATCACATGGCGCCAGAGCGACCGGGGAGGCGACGCCCGAAAGCGCAGCTTCACAGGCTCAGCCTGCGCAACGCCGACATCAGGTCGCGGCATACGAGAGGGACGCCCGCGCGAATCAGAAAAGCAGCCGAGCGTTGCCCTCCGGAAACCGCCACGAACTTGACACCGGCGAGGGCGGCCGCCCGGGCATCGGCTTCCGTATCACCGACAAAGCCCTCGGCAGACAGCCGACGCAGGTACAGCGATTTTTTACGTACTACATCAGCCGGCGGAACGACGATCACGGAATCAATGAGTGAGGTGATGCCAAGGCGGTCGAGCTGCTGCACGACGCCGGAACGACTTCGGCGCGCGGTCAGAATGACTGCGCGCGTGCCACGTGATGCCAGGTACCGAAGGGCGGCAACAGCGTCGGGAACAAGCTCATCTCGTGCCAGCCAATCGGGCGACTCGATCTCAGCGACCCAGTCGTCCGCCAGCACAGATGCATCCGCCATGCTCCAGCCCAGCGAGACGAACGCATCCCGCGTACTCGCTCCTGCTCGCTTCAGCCGCCAGAAGGCGGCCCTGTTTACACGAGCTCCACCGCGCAGTCTGGCCACGTGGGCGGCGAGCTCGACTTGACGGGAGCGACACGTGATCAGAGTGCCGTCGAGGTCGAGTGCCAGAACCCTCGGCTTCTGGGTGCTGATAGGCCGTCGCACCCCTAGGTCAGGAGCTCCACGTACTGTCTCACAACAAACAGCTCGCGCGACAAGGGTGGAAGCAGTTCACGGGCATCCAGCCCCCAGCTGTCCGCCAGCATGGCGCAGTGCACGTCAATACCCGCCGCGACCGTCATGCTGGTACCCGCTCCCGGCCGCGGGTTGATGTCCGTGATGCTCCAATCCTCGCGGTGCCTCATGACCTGCATGCAAAAAGTTCCAACCAGACCGAGTCCCGCGGCCACACGGGTCGCCAGCGCCGAAAGCGTCGCATCCTCGAAGACTCGTGCCTTGGTGCAAACCCCCGCCTTCACCTCGAGTCGCTCCCGGCAGATCGCCCGATTCAGTGATCCATCTCGGCTCCGAAACACGTCGAGCGTCACCTCCGGGCCGGAGCACAGCGCTTGCACAACCATGTCTTCGGAAGCGCCAAGCGATCGGAGCTCGGAGGCTGTGCTCAGCAGCCGCACGCCCACACTTCCGAGCCCGCGACGCGGCTTCGCAAAGAGCGGCTCTCCACCCCAATCCACTTCGCCCGGCAGCGCGGTAGATGGGGAGGGAAGTCCTGATGCTTGCAGCCACCGGGCGGCGGCCAGCTTGTCGAGGCAGATACGCGCGGAGGCGACAGGCGGAGCAATCAGCGCGACAGCACGAGGTAACCGGCCTTCCGCGGCCAGCTCGGCCGCAAGCAGAATCTCGGCATCCAGGATCGGCACGTACGTAACCGGTCCGGAACGAGCGAACTCAGCTGCAAGCACCTTGATGAAGGCGGGATCGGCGATGGGGGGCACCTTGACAAAAGCGTCTGCAAGGGTCGTTGCTGCGACGAGGTGCGCGGGATTCGTATCCGCAGCGACAATGCGAACCCTGTCGCCCCAGCGCTTCCGGACCGAGCGAATGATGCCAAACGCCGTGCCAGTGCCAGCGGCGCCTACCCAGACCGTGTGTCCGGCCTCAAGCTCCGGCAATCGCATACAACTCCGCCGCGACATCGGGGTAGCGCTCACCGAGCGTCATGAAGGCAGCCAGCATTTCGGCGCTCCAGTCACGGTCGATCTGGGCCATCGACAAGGGCTTGAGCCAATAGCCACCGAACTCGGTCAGCCGCAGCCCCGCTTCGGAAATATCGGCCCGGAAGGACTCGGGATCGTATACCCGGCGATGACCATGATGCAGGTCCGTCTCGTTTAACTCACGCACGTCCGCCAGCAGCCCCATCAGCACTGCCGCTTGTCGATGGATGCTCATTGCATTCGGGACAGTCATGCAAATGACACCCTCTGGCGCAAGCCACTCACGACTGGCGACGAGCAGGGCCTTCGGATCGGCCACATGCTCGAGAACGTGGCCCAGAATTATCGTATCGAATGGCGCTGACGGCTTGAATTCCTCGAAGAGGCTGCAGACCACCGTGACCGCTGGAAACTGTGCGCGAAGGTCCGCGCAGAATCGTTCGGAGCCATCCACCAGGGTGAGATCAGCAAAGGCCTCAGCCAAGGTCGACGTCATCAACCCTTCGGCGGGCCCGAGCTCCAGGCATCGCTGGCCCTTCCAGAAGCGCCTCAGCAGGGCCGTGCGGTGAAGGATGGATGCAGCGTTTGACCCACACGCGTACCAGCTGTCGTCTGCGATGGAGGCCAATCGCTCGAATTCTGCCTCTCGCTCTCCTGTCATGCAATCCGCTCCTTGGCACGCCGGCGGTCTCCACATGCGCCCCCACCGCGCGCGTACGCCCCTTCAGAAGCCTCGAACTGCCGCGATAACCTGGTCAACCTGTTCCTCCGACATGTGGGGACCAATCGGCAGGCTCAGTTCCTCAGTGGCGATCCGCTCCGCGTGAGGAAAGGCGCCGACGCGAAAGCCCATGTCCTGGTACGCCGCCTGCAAGTGCGGCGGCACCGGATAATGTACCAGCGATCCCACTCCAGCCTGTTCGAGGTGCCGTTGCAGCGCGTCCCGCGCCGCGCAGCGGATCGCGAAGATGTGCGACACCGGCTCGGCCCATTCCGCGACTTCCGGCAGGGTCACCGCCGAGCCTCGAAGTTCGGTCAGGTACCGCTCGGCGACGGCACGTCGTCGCGCGTTCCACTCGTCGAGCCGTGCAAGCCTCACCCGCAGGAAGGACGCCTGCAACTCGTCCAGGCGACTGTTCGCGCCGCGTATCGCGTGCACGTATTTTTCCGGCGAACCATAGTTGCGCAAGAGTCGGAGGCGTGTGGCCACCGCATCATCGCTCGTGGTGACCGCGCCGCCGTCCCCGTATGCCCCCAGATTCTTGCCCGGATAGAAGCTCCAGCCCGCTGCCGTGCCGATTCCGCCGACTCGCTGGCCGCGGCAGCGTGCGCCGTGTGCCTGGGCCGCGTCCTCAAGCACCCAGAGTCCGTGCCGGGCGGCCAGCGACGTCAGTGCGTCCATGTCCGCGGGATGCCCATAGAGATGTACCGGCATGATGCCGCGGGTCCGCACGGTGACCGCCCGCTCCACTGCCACCGGATCCATCAGATAGCTTCCCGGTGAGCAGTCGACCGGCACCGGCACGGCCCCCGCCTGGCTGACGGCAAGCCAGGACGCGATGAAGGTGTGCGCGGGAACGATGACTTCCTCTCCAGGCTGCGTCCCGAGCGCCCGGAGCGTCAAGTGCAACGCATCGAGGCCATCCGCGACTCCGACGCAATGCTTCACTCCCAGGAACGAGGCAAACGCCTGTTCGAACGCTGCGACCGAGGGACCCAGAATGAACTGGCCGCCTGCCATGGCCTCCCGGAAGGCTGCGTCGAGCTCTGATTTGAGCTCCTGGTAGGTAGCGCGAACATCGAGGAACGGGACCTTCACGAAGGCCTCGCCTGCTCGACGAACTCGTCGTAGTCCCGGAAGTAGTCTTCCGCCGCGTAGTACGCCGACGCCATCACGAGGCAGACGGAGTTCGCCGTAAAATGCTCCAATTCCCGCCAGATCATGCGCGGCACGTAGAGGCCGCGATCGGCCCGATCGAGAGTCACGCGCCGTTGGGTGCGGCCGTCGTCCAGCACGACGTCAAAACTCCCTGACGCAGCGATGAGCACTTGCTCCAGCTGCTTGTGCGCATGCCCGCCGCGCGCCGCCCCCAGGGGAATATCGTACAGGTAGTAGACGCGCCGAATCGCGAACGGGACGTGCCGCTCCGCCTCAATAAAGGTCAGATTCCCGCGTTCATCCTCGATGCGCGGAAATGGAAGCCAACAGCACTGCTCCACGCTCACGGGGCCGGCGCCCTCGTTCCGCCCATTCCGCGCACTTCGGTCAGCATATCGCGCAGGGATTCGGACCAGTGTCGAGCCGCGAGGCCAAGATGTCGGCGGGTGCCGGCACACTCCAGGACGCTGAACGGGGGTCGCGGCGCCAGCGCGGGGTAGTCGCCGGTGGCAATCGGCACCACGTCGACCGGACGGTCGAGGAGTCCCAGTCGCCAACTCTCGTCCCGTACGGCAACGGCGAGATCATAGCGGCTCGCTACACCCGCGTCTGCCCAGTGCCATATACCCGGCATGTCCGCGCGCGTGGCAGCAGCCCAGAGAACCGCCGCAAATCCGCTGGCCCAGGTGGGAGTTCCGATCTGGTCCGCCACCACGTCGACTGCACCGCGCTCGCGCATGAGGCGGAGCATGGTCATGACGAAGTTCCGGCCCCGTGCGGAGTACAGCCAGCCTGTTCGTATCACAGTTGCGGTCCCACCGCCCAGCGCCATCACCCGGACCTCGCCATCGACTTTGGAGCGGGCATAAGCGCCGAGCGGGCTGGGGGACGCTGCAGGCGGATAGGGTCGGGCAGCGGACCCGTCGAAGGCGAAATCCGTCGAGACATGCACCAGCCTCGCGCCGACCTCCCGCGCAGCGCCTGCGAGATTAGCAGCGCCGTCACTGTTGACCGCGTGGGCCAGCTCCGGTTGCTCCTCGGCACGGTCAACAGCCGTGTATGCGGCGGCATTGATGATCACGGCGGGCTGGGCCGCGGCGAGCCGGGACCGCACGGCGTCGCGGTCGGTGATGTCCAGGTCGGCATGCCGGAGTCCGGTGGCGCGCCAGCCAGACGGGACGGCTGCGAGTAGCTCCGCGCCGAGTTGCCCGCCCGCGCCAGTCACGACCGCCTCCAAGCCACGCGAGTTCACCCATATACCTCGGCGTCAGCGAATGCGACGCCCGCCTCGTCCCGGGCCGACAGAACAGGGGGCTCGGCACCGATGGGCCAGTCGATGGCGAGCGTGGGATCGTCCCAGCGAATGGTACGCTCGTCCTCGGGGACATACACGTCGGTGCACTTGTAGAGCAGGTCGGCTGAGTCACTCGTGACGTAGAAGCCGTGCGCGAGCCCGGGGGGAATCCACAGCTCGGTCGCGTTGGTGGCCGAGAGCTTGACGCCGAGCGAGCGCCCGAACGTCGGCGACGATCGTCGAAGGTCCACCGAAACATCGAAGACCTCCCCGGCGACCACGCGAACCAGCTTCCCTTGAGGACGCCGCAGCTGGTAATGCAGCCCCCGCAGCGTACCTTTTATCGACCGGCTGTGGTTGTCCTGCATGAAGTCGACGTCGATGCCGGCAGCTCTGAACGTGACTCGATGCCACGTCTCCATGAAGAAGCCCCGGCGGTCGCCAAGGATGCGTGGCTGGATGACGATGACCCCCGGAAGCGCCGTTTCCAGGAATTTCACCGGCTGCCATCCTCATGCGCGATTGCCTGCAGGTATTCGCCATAGCCACTCTTGAGCAGAGGCAGGGCCAGCCGCTGGAGCATTTCGGCGTCAATGAATCCCATGCGGAAGGCAATCTCCTCCGGGCAGGCGACTTTGAGCCCCTGCCGCTTTTCGATCGTCTGGATGAAGCTGGACGCCTCTTGAAGCGAGTCACAGGTGCCGGTGTCCAGCCAGGCCGTGCCCCGCCCGAGGACCTCCATCTGCAATCGCCCCTGCCGCAGGTAGGCCACGTTCACGTCGGTGATTTCGTACTCGCCGCGCGATGACGGCCGCAAGTCCGTGGCAATGTCCAGCACGGCATTGTCGTAGAGATAGCAGCCCGTGACGGCGTAGTTCGATTTTGGGTGCGCCGGCTTTTCCTCGATGGAGAGCACCCGTCCGTGACGGTCGAGCTCGGCCACGCCGTAGCGCTCTGGATCTCTCACGCGGTATCCGAATATGGTGGCGCCCTCGGTCCGGCTGGCGGCTCGTTGCAGCAACTGCTGCAGTCCCGCCCCGTAAAAGATGTTATCGCCCAGAATAAGCGCCACACGCTCCGCACCAACGAAGCCCCGCCCGATGACGAATGCCTGAGCCAGTCCATCCGGCGAGGGCTGTTCTGCATAGCTGATGGCCATGCCCCACTTTCCGCCGTCGCCAAGCAGCTCGACGAACCGGGGCAGCTCACCAGGCGTGGAAATGACCAGCACGTCGCGGATCCCCGCGAGCATGAGGGTCGTGAGCGGATAGTAAATCATCGGCTTGTCGTAGACGGGCAGCAGCTGCTTGCTTACCACCTGGGTAATCGGATGCAGGCGGGTGCCCGAGCCGCCGGCTAGCACAATCCCCTTCATGTGCCGACCCCGAGACCAAGGCGCTCGCCTTGGTACGCCCCTGACTGCACCCGGGAGTACCACTCGTGGTTGGCGAGATACCACCGCACCGTCTTCTCGAGCGCGGAGTCGAAGGATTCGGCTGGGCGCCAATCCAGCTCCCGACGAAGTTTGGAGGCATCGATGGCGTAGCGCAGATCATGGCCAGGCCGGTCCGCAACAAACGTGATCAGGGCCCGCCGCCGCCCGATCGCCGCGTCCGGTGCGAGACGATCCAGCATATCACAGATCGCCCCGACAACGGCCAGATTGGTCCGCTCATTGCCGCCGCCGATGGTATAGGTCTCCCCCGCGCGTCCCTCGTGAAGCACCCGGAGCAGCGCATCCGCATGATCATCGACGTACAGCCAGTCACGCACGTTCTCGCCGCGGCCGTACACCGGCAGCGGCTTTCCCGATCGCGCGTTGAGGATCATGAGCGGAACGAGTTTCTCGGGAAACTGGTAGGGACCGAAATTGTTGGAGCAGTTGGTGATCAGCACCGGAAGGCCATAGGTGTGATGCCACGCACGCACGAGGTGATCGGAGCCCGCCTTGCTGGCCGCGTAGGGCGAGTTGGGCGCGTAGGGGCTGCGTTCGGTGAAGGATCCCTGCCTCGCCAGCGACCCAAACACTTCGTCCGTCGACACGTGCAGGAACCGGAAGGCCGCCCGCGCGCTGCCACTGAGCCGTGTCCAATGGCGCCGAGCCGCCTCGAGCAGGGTAAAGGTACCGACCAGATTCGTCTCGACGAATGCCGCAGGACCGTCTATGGAGCGATCCACGTGCGACTCCGCCGCCAGGTGCATGACTGCCGATGGATTAAACTCCGCGAACAGCCGATCTAGCGACTCCCCGTCCGCGATGTCCACCCGTCGGAAATGGTGACGTGCATCCCCGGCCACCTCTGAGAGGGACTCAAGGTTGCCGGCATACGTCAGCTTGTCCACGTTGATTACGGTGGCCGTGCTCTCGCGAATCAGCTTGCGCACAAGCGCGGAGCCGATGAATCCGGCTCCGCCGGTCACGAGAATGGTGGCATCGCGGGGTGGCGCCACGGTGACTCCCGACTGAGCATGCTGAGGCTGATGAAGTGGCGAGTCGCCGACCCCGCGACCGGCGGAATCAGACGTCATGAAAGGCTGAACGATAGCCAAGCAACGGGCTCATTGGAAGAACGCCCGGCCGCGGCAGTTCGCGACTGGACGGTCGCAGCGCAATAGATGTCCATGTCACATGTCGTGAGCAGCATGACTCCTCCTACAACGCCAACCTTGACGCATCGAAGGGCATCCGCGACGTTTCGTCCGGCATGACCACCTCCCCTCCGAGCCTGACCGGCGACGACTGGCCTGCGGCATCGCCGCCCGGCGGTCCGAGCACCCCACTCGCCGTGGTGGCAGCGCTCGCACGGCGCAAGTGGCTGCTCCTCGCGGGGCTGCTCGCCGGCGCCTCAATCGCGGCGGTCTGGTCGTTCATCGTGCGCGAGCGGTACGCGGCGACGGCCATTTTCGCCCCAGGCGATCAAGCGACTCCCCAGTTGCCGGGCGGCCTCGCCGCGCTCAGCAGCGCTTTCGGTTCGGGCCTGTCGCTCGGCGAGGGCACGCGCTCGCTCCAGTTCTACGCCGATGTGCTCAAGGGTTACGACCTGCTCTCGGCGGTGGCGCAGGACTCGTTCCCGACGCCTGGCGCACCCGCAACGCGGCGGCCGCTGAGCACGCTGCTGGATCAGCATGGCGATACCCCGGCCCGGGTCCTGGACAATACGGTCATCTACCTCCAAAAACACGCGGTCAGCACCGCGGTGAATGACCGCACGGGCATGATCACCCTTACCGTGACCTTGCCAAGTCCCGACCTTGCGGCCGCCGTCGCCAACCAGCTCTATCACCGCCTCGAAGTGTTCAACTTCGGCATGCGCCGGTCCGGTGCAACGGCGAGGCGCGAATTCGCGGACCGCGAGCTCGCAAAGGCGCGCGGCACCTTGGAAGAGGCGGAAGGGCGCATGCGCGACTTCCTGGAGCGCAACCGCGCCGGCCTCGATGCCCCGCGGCTCGCACTGGAGCGTGAACGGTTGCAGCGGCGCATCGACGTCGCGCAGATCACCTTCCGGCAGATGACTCAGGAACTGGCGGAAGCGAAGATCGCGGAGGCGCGCGACACGACAAACTTTACGAACATCCAGCGAGGCACGCCGCCACTGGACCGGGTCTTTCCCCGCCGGAAGCGGATGGTAATACTGGGCGGCATCGTG
>DAIMFY010000014.1:0-17192 GCA_036724295.1 Gemmatimonadales bacterium
GAGGCCACGGCGCCCGCCGAGGAGGTGAAGGCGCTGATCGAGGGAGACTCCACGGCTGCCGCGGAACCCACGCGGGAGCCGGCGTCACCCGAACCGGTGCAGGCGCAGCGCGCGCCGGAGCCGGCGAGGCCAGCTCCAGAGCCGCCCAAGGTGGCCAGGCCTGCGAAGCCTGAGCAGTCGGATGACGAACTGGATTTTCTCAAGTCTGTCGCCGTGGATCAGTCCGCGTCGCTCTCGCCCCAGAATGCGTCAGATGACCAGCCCACGGCCGAGGAGTCCGTTCCGGATTCGGCTCCCGAGCCCAGCCCATCGGTTGCGCCGGTGATGGCTGCGGCGCCAGCCAGGCCACAGGCGTCGCCGTCCAATCAGGCCAAGACCCTCAAGTGCGGCGAATGCGGAACGCTCAATCGGCCGACCGAGTGGTACTGCGAGCGGTGCGGGGCGGAACTGGCAGCGTTGTAAGATGGACAGGCGGGCAGGCGGACAGTGGATTGAACGACGCCAAAAAGGGCGCCCTCAACAGGCGCCCTCTTTTTTATCTTGCCATGCCTAAGCCCTAAGCCCGCTTCGCCGCCTTTGCCAACCGGCTCTTCTGGCGAGCCGCGGCATTGGGATGAATCAGCCGCTTGCGGCCGGCGCGATCGAGCAGACTGCTGGCCGCGGCCAGCGCCTCGGTATTTCCGGCGTCCGCCGAGCGCGCCTGCCGCACGGCCGAGCGCAGCTGGCTTCGCTGGGTGCGATTGTGCTCCCGGGCGGCCCGGCTCTGACGCATGCGCTTCTTGGACGACTTGATTCTCGGCACAGCTTCCTCGCGTTGGTGCGCCCGGAACGCCCACCGTTCCGGCGTAGCAGAGAAAACTAGCCATCGGGCTGTCTAAGGTCAAGCGCCATCAACTTTTGACTTGCAGGTGCAGGGCCGTGTAAACTCCCTCCGCCCGCACAACGAGGACGGACTCTGGAAGCCCAGCTCGGCAACTTCATTCTTGCCCTCCCGATGCTTGTATTCGCCATGGTGGCGCACGAGTATGCCCATGGGGCGGCCGCGCTGGCCCAGGGCGATGACACCGCCTACATGCTGGGCCGGCTGACGTTGAATCCGCTGCCGCATATTGATCTCTGGATGAGCATCCTGCTTCCGGCGCTGCTGTGGTTCGCGAGCCACGGGATGTTCACATTCGGAGGCGCCAAGCCGGTGCCCGTCAACCCGCGCAAGTACCGGAACTTCAAGAAGGGCGACATCATCGTAAGTGCCGCGGGCGTCGCCACGAACCTCGTCCTCGCGCTGATCTGCACCGCGCTGTTCATCGCGGTGGGAGTGGCTGGGCATGGCAGTGCGAGCGCCGTGCTCGACGCAGTCCAGCGGATGCTGGCCTGGGGGGTGTGGCTTAATCTGCTGCTCTGCTTTTTCAACCTGCTGCCGATTCCGCCGCTGGACGGCTCACACCTGTTCTACTACTTGCTGCCCGCTGGTCTGGGCGCCCGCTACCGCAGCCTGCATCGGTGGGGGATCCTGCCGCTGCTGGCCATTCTGCTGCTCCTGCCGAGAATCTGGCCCGGGGCCATGAACCTGCTGCTGGCGCCGGCCATCGCCAGCGCCCGGTTGCTGTTCGGGCTGATGGGGCCCCATCAACTGCAGACGGGGCTGCATCTCTTCCAATGACTGGTTCGCTCACCATTCCGCTGACCGACATGGCCGAGGACGGCCGCGCCTTTGTCGTGGAGCTGGACCAGTTTACCGGGCCGCTTGACCTGCTGCTGCACCTGCTGCGGGAAGAGCGGATCGAGATCGCCGATATTCCGATCGCGCGGATCGCCGACCAGTTCCTGGCCGTCATTCACCAACTCGGGCTCAATCAGGCCGCAGATTACCTGGACATGGCGAGCCGGCTGGTGCGGCTCAAGGCCCAGCTCCTCCTGCCGCGGCACAGCGACGAGGAGGGCTGGGAAGATCCGCGTGCCGAACTGGTCCGGCGCCTGCTCGAGTACCAGCAGATCAAGGAGATCGCGCTCTGGATGGGCCGTGCGGCTGAGCGCCGGGCGCTGAACCTGGCGCGTGGCTACCTCCCGCCCCCGCCAGAGTTGCCGCCACTCCCGCTCACGCTCGACATGCTGCAGCTGCTCTCGGCGGTCGAGCGAGTGATCGCTGGCATCCCGTCGCCGGTCCTGCACAAGGTGGTGGCCCGTCCGCTGGACGTGGAAAGCGCGGTGCGCCGGATCGAGTCGATCCTCTCGGCGCAGGACGGCTGCACCTGGTTCGAGGCACTCGGATCCGCGCCAACTATCGTCGACGTGCTGTCCACATTGCTGGCGCTGCTGGAGATGGCCCGCCGCGGCGCGCTCACTGTCACTCAACCGGCGCCCTTCGCGCCCCTCTGGATAGCCCGTGACTCCTCTCGCTCAGCTGCTTGAAGCGGCGCTCTTCTCGGCCAGCCGTCCGCTGGCTGCGGAAGAACTCTGCCTGCTCGATGCCGATGCCTCACTGGCCGACGTGCGCACCGCGCTGGACCAGCTGCGCGAACATTATGATTTCGGCCAGCACGGCATCGAACTGGTCGAGCTCGCGGGCGGCTTCCAGCTGGTGACCCGAGCGGTACATGCCGCGGCCATCGAGCGAGCCCAATTTTCCCAGCGGGCACCGCGGCTCTCCGCCGCCACGCTGGAGACACTGGCGGTCATTTCTTACCGGCAGCCGGTGGGCCGAGCGGAAATCGAAGAGATTCGCGGCGTCTCGGCGGGCGGCGTGCTGCGGACGCTGCAGGAGCGGGGCCTGATCGAGGTCGTGGGTCGCGCCGAGGGGCTGGGCCGCCCGCTGCTCTACGGCACCACGCCGCTCTTTCTCGAACTGCTGGGCCTGCGCGATCTCGCTGATCTTCCCAAGGCCGAAGAGCTCAGCATCGCCCTGCACCCGCATGCGCCCGAGGACGCCGACCACTCCGACGAGGCCGAAGTGGCGATTCCGGCGGAATCATGAGCGAAATGCGCCTGCAGCGCGCGCTGGCGCGCGCGGGCATCGCCTCGCGGCGCGCGGCGGAAGAGCTGATCCGGGCCGGCAAGGTGAAGGTGGACGGCAAGGTGGCCGAGCTCGGCAGCAAGGTGGATCCCGCGCACCAGCGGATCACCGTAAGCGGCAAGCCAGTCCGGCTGGTCACCCGGCGCTGGCTGGCGCTGCACAAGCCGCTGGGCGTGGTCACGACCGCGAGCGACGAAGAGGGCCGCCGCACCGTCCTCGACCTGGTGCGCGATCCTGCCGGGCTCACCTACGTTGGCCGGCTCGACGTCATGACGACGGGCCTGCTGCTGCTCACCACCGATGGCGAGGCGGTCCATCGGCTCACCCATCCGCGCTATCACATTCCGCGGCGCTACAGCGCCCTGGTTCACGGGCACTCCGCCACCGAAATCGAAGCCCTGGTGCGGAAGCCGTTCGAGCTCGACGGCCGGCCGGTGCAACCTTCCGATGTGCGCGTGCGTCCGGGTCGGGAGGGGCGCAGCATCCTGGATATCACTCTTCACGAAGGCCGCAACCGCGTGGTGCGGCGCTGGTGCGAAGAAATGGGGCTCAAGGTCGAGCGGCTTGCGCGCCTGAGCTATGGCCCCGTCCGGCTGGGCGACCTCAAGCCAGGGGAATACCGTCCGCTCACGCCCGACGAGGAGCGCGCGCTCTACCGGGCCATACGCATGGATCCAACCGAGGACTGACGATGGCAGAGCCGGTGATGGAGGAGGGCCTCATTCAGCGGGTCACGGCTGAAGTGGGGAAGCGCATCGTAGGCCAGGACGAGATGGTGGAGCGGCTGCTCATCGGGCTCCTGACCGGTGGACACATCCTGCTCGAAGGGGTGCCGGGCCTGGCCAAGACGCTGGCCGTGCGCACGCTCGCCGAGATCGTGCGCGCTTCCTTCTCGCGCATCCAGTTCACGCCGGACCTGCTGCCGGCCGACTTGATCGGCACCATGGTCTATGACCAGAAGTCGCAGGACTTCTACGTCAAGAAGGGCCCGCTGTTCGCCAACATCATCCTGGCCGACGAGATCAACCGGGCACCGGCCAAGGTGCAGGCGGCGCTGCTCGAAGCGATGCAGGAAAAGCAGGTCACCATCGGCGGCACCACCTTCGAGCTGACCGAGCCGTTCCTGGTCCTGGCGACGCAGAACCCGATTGAGAACGAGGGCACCTACCCGTTGCCTGAAGCGCAGCTGGACCGCTTCATGCTGAAGGTGCGCGTGCAGTATCCCACGCGCGATCAAGAGCGGATGGTCCTCGAGCGGATGGGATCGGGCCACGAGATCGCGGTGGAGCGGCTGCTCGATCCCTCGGCCATCCTCGAGGCGCGCGGGCGGATTGCCGCGCTCTACATGGACCAGAAAGTGGCCGATTACATCGTGGACCTGGTTCGCTCCACCCGCGATCCCGCCAGCGTGGGCCTGGCAGACCTGAAGCCGCTGATTGCCTTCGGCGCCTCGCCCCGCGCATCGCTGGCGCTGGCGGCGGCGGCCCGCGCGTTCGCCTTCCTCCGCGGCAGGGAGTACGTCGTGCCGGAGGATGTCCGCGCCCTCGCCCCCGATGTCCTGCGCCACCGGATCGTGCTCACGTTCGAGGCGGAGGCGGAGAACGTGTTCAGTGATGATGTGGTCACGCGACTCCTTGAAGCGGTGAAGGCGCCGTGACGGTCAACGGTCAACGGTCAACAGTCGACCGTCGACCGTAGACTGTCGATCGTCGACCCATGCCCACCGTCTCTCCCGACGTCCTCGCCCAGGTCAAGGCCATCGAGCTGCGCACCCGCGGCCTGGTGACGTCGTTATTTGCCGGTGAGTACCGATCGCTCTTTCGGGGGCAGGGCATGGAGTTCGCCGAGGTGCGTGCCTACGAGCCTGGCGATGATTTCCGCGCCATCGACTGGAACGTGTCGGCCCGCCTCGCCAGTCCCTTCGTCAAGACCTTCACCGAAGAACGCGAACTCACCGTCATGCTGGTGGTGGATCAGTCCGGATCGACCCGCTTCGGCCGGCCCATGACCAAGGCCGCGCTGGCGGTGGAGGTCGGCGCTGTCCTCGCGCTCGCCGCCGCGGCGCAGAACGACCGGGTGGGTGCCTTGCTGTTCGCCGATGACGTAGAACGGGTCATTCCGCCGCGCAAGGGGCGCCGCCACGCGCTTCGCGTCATTCGCGACCTCATCGCCTTTGCGCCCGAAGGCCGCCACACCAACCTGGCGGCGAGCCTGCTCTACGCCACCCGGCTGCTGCACCATCGCAGCATCGTGGCCGTCCTGTCGGATTTCGTGGCCGACGGATGGGAGCGGCCGCTCCGACGGCTCGCGGCGCGCCATGAAGTGGTGGCCATCGCGGTAGAGGACCCACGCGAGCGCCAGCTTCCCGATGCTGGCTGGCTCGAGCTCGCCGACGCCGAGACCGGCCAGCGCGTCCTGCTTGACACGGGCAACCGCAAGCTGCGAGACCGGATCCAGGCGCTGAATGATCGCCGGCGCGAGGAGCGCGCGCGCATATTCGCGGCGGCTGGTGTCGACTCGGTGACGCTGAGCACCGAGGGCGACTATGCCATTCCCCTGCGACGGGCTTTCGCGCTGCGGGCCCAGCGGATTCGCCGGGGATGATTGCGCTGCTGCTCCTGCAGGCTGCGGTCCAGGGCCCCACGGTGGGCGACACCGTCTGGGTGCGGCGGGCGGTGCGCCTGCCATCGGGCTACACCGCGCGGCCACCGGAATGGAAGCTCTCGGGTGACGTGGAGCTGCTGGGACCGCCCGTTGTCGAACTCCGCGGTGACAGCGTCATCCTGCGCGCGCCCCTCGTGGCGTGGACGCCGGGGCCGCACTCGGTGGAGGTGCCGGCGCCGGAGCTGCTCGCGCCTGACGGTTCGCTCGACGCCCTGCCAATGACCACCGCCCAGTTCACCATCCGGACAACGCTGCCGAACCGCCCCGTCAAGGAATTGCGGCCCCAGCCTGAGGCGGGCATCATCGGCCGACGCACGGTGAGCTGGTTGCCGCTCGCGCTCCTCGCCGCGCTGGCGCTGCTGCTGCTCGCACCGCTGCACTGGCTCTGGCGCCGGCGGGGCAGGCCGCTGCCTCTGCCGCCCCCGCCTCCGCTGGCGGCGATCCCGGCCTCTCGCTGGGCGGACGCCGGGGAAGCGCGGACCGTGCTCGCGGCCGCCTCCGCCCGGCTGCGGCGAAGCATTGCCGCTCGGCTTCCCGAGGCGCACGAAGGGCTCGACACGAGGAGCTGCCTTGCCGTGCTGGAGCGCGCCGGCGGGGAATGGCCGCTGGCCGACCTCGCGCGCCTGCTGGACGCGCTCGATGCGGCACGATTTGCACCCGGCGAGCCGGCCGAGGTGCTGGCCCTCTATTCTGAGGCGGCGGAGCTGGCCGAGCGGCTCGAGGGAGTGGCAGCATGACGTTTGCGCGCCCCTTCCTGCTGCTGCTGCTCGTCGTCATTCCCCTCTGGCTGTGGCGCCGCCGTCGTCATCGCAGCACCGTGAGCTACAGTGACACCACGTTACCCGCTGCCGTGGCCCGGCAGCCGTGGTGGTCGCGATTGCCGCCGGCGCTCCGGACCCTTGCGCTCGCCGCGTTCATCCTCGGTGCCGCGGGCCCCCGGTTCGGTGGTGACGCCGTCGAAATCCATCAGCAGGGCATTTCGATCGTGATCGCCATCGACATTTCCAGCAGCATGCTGGCCGAGGATTTCGCGCCCAGCAACCGGCTGGAGGTAGCCAAGCAGCAGGCCGTCAACTTCGTTCGCGGACGCCAGGCCGATCGGATCGGACTCGTGGCCTTCGCCGGCGAGGCGCTGACCCAGGTGCCGCTCTCGCTCGACTATCCCGTGGTGGAGCAGGCCATCATGGGGCTCAAGATCGGCTCGCTGGAAGACGGTACCGCCATCGGCAGCGGACTCGCCGTGGCAGTCAACCGCCTGCGCCGCAGTCCCGACAAGTCCCGCGTCGTGCTGCTGCTCACCGATGGCGAGAACAACAAGGGCCTCATCGATCCGCGCACCGCCGCCGCCACCGCCGCGGCCTATGGCATCAAGGTGTACACGATCGGCGTTGGCACCATTGGCGAGGCGCCGATCCCGACCGGGCGTGGCGTGGGAGGCTTCCGCTACGAGATGCTGCCGGTGCGCATCGACGAGCCGCTGATGCGCAGCATCGCGCAGGGCACCGGCGGCCGGTATTTTCGCGCCACCGACAGCGAAGCGCTGAGCCGCATCTTCCAGCAGATCGACCAGCTGGAGAAGTCGCCGATCCAGATCACCCGCTACACCCGGTTTGACGAGGCCACGCGGCCACTGATTCTCATTGGTCTTGGCGCGCTGCTGCTCGAGCTGCTGCTTGGCTCGACGGTGCTGGTGCGGGTGCCATGATCTTCGACACGCCTGTACTGCTCTTTCTCGCGCCTGTCGTGGCGCTGCTTGCCGGTCTCTGGCTTTTCGTGGCCCAGCGGAAGCGGGTGCGGCTCGCGCGGCGGTGGTCGCCCGAGCTGGCGCAGCGCACCCGGCGCCTCGGGCGCTGGACACCCGTGCTGCTCGCGCTGGTGCTCCTGTTCGGGCTGGTGGCGCTGGCCGGACCGCGCGGTGGACGGGCTCGCGTAAGCACCGAAACGCATGCCCTGAGCCTGGTGCTTGCCGTGGACATCAGTCGCTCGATGCTGGCCGAGGACGCGAGTCCCAATCGCCTGGAGCATGCGCTGCGCGAAGCGCGTCGCCTGGTGCAGGACAGCCGGGGCGACCGGCTCGGGCTGATCGCGTTTGCCGGCAGCAGCTACATCCTGACACCGTTGACGGTGGATGGCGGCGCTGTACGGCTTTACCTCGACGCGCTCGATCCCGATCTTGCCAGCGAAGGCGGCACCAACCTGAGCGCGGTGCTGAGGCAGGGCGGCCAGTTGCTGCTGGCCTCCGGCGAGGTGGGTGACCGCGTGCTCGTGGTTTTTACGGATGGGGAACTGCACGACAGCCTCTCGGCCGCGCAGCAGGCAGCCGAGGAGCTCAAGGCGCAGCATGTGCGCGTGGTCTTCGTCGCGGAGGGCGGTACGGCGCCGGTGCGCATCCCGATCCGTGACACCACCGGCACGCTGATCGAGTACAAGCTGGACGAGAACGGCGCGCCAGTCGAGACCCGGCGGGAAGACGCAGTGCTGGAACGGCTCGCGGAAGCCAGCGACGGGACCGTCGTCCCGGCCGATGCGCCGGACCAGGCCGGCGCGGTGCGGGACCTGCTGGCGAACTTCAAGCGCAGCCCGACCACCGAGACGCGCGCCAGCGACCTGATCCCGCGCGCCTGGATTCCGCTGCTCGTGGCGGCGGTGCTGCTCCTGCTGCAGACCGTCACCCGTCGCGGCGCCTCCCTGCTGGTCCTGGCCCTGCTCGCGGGTTCCACCACGCAGGCGCGTGCCCAGCGGCCCTCCGAAGGGGCGCGCGCCATGGCGGAGGGGAGACCCGGTGACGCGGCGTCGAGCTTTCTTGACGCCGCCTCGGGGACGATCGCGCGTGACACCGCGTTCTACAACGCCGGCACTGCCGCGCTGCGCGCGGGCCGGTTGGACGTCGCGCGTCGCGCGCTGGGCGAGGCGAGCAAGTCGATTGACCCGGCGCTTCGCTACCGGGCACTCTACAACCTGGGCCTAGTGGACTTGATGAACGCACGAGCCGACAGCGCCAACCGCGGCAAGCTGCTCGGTTCCGCCGTCCAGAACCTGCAGCAGGCCCTGCTGCTCGAGCCGGGATCCGCCCGCGCCAAGTGGAACCTCGAGCTGGCCCAGCGGCTGAAGCCGCCCGAACCGCCGCCCCAGTCGGGCGGTGGTGGTGGCGGCGGTGGTGGAGGTCAGGCCCCGCCGCCTCCGCCCGCCTCTCCGTCAGCGGGAATGTCACAGGCACAGGCGGAACAGATTCTCGAGTCGATGTCACGCGAGGAGCGGCAGACGCGGGAAGACCAGCAGCGGCGCATGCAGAGCAGTGCGTCAGGGGTCAAGGACTGGTGATCAGCGCCTTGCTGCTACTGGCTCTGTTGCAGGCGCCCACGCCCGCACCCACGGTCACCGCGACGCTGGATCGTTCCCGGCTCACGGTGGGCGAGGACCTCACACTCACCGTGACCGCCACCGGCACGTCCGCCGATCCGATCCGGCTCTCGCTGCCGTCCCTCGATGGCTTCCAGGTCCTGGCGCGCAGCGAGCGCACGGCAGTGTCGGTCAGCGACACCACGGCGCGCACCACGACCCTGCAGCTGGACCTCAGCGCGCTGCGGCAAGGGACATTCCGGCTGGGCCCATTCGAGGCGGAGCAGGGAGGGCGGCGCGCGCGCACCGGTTACGTGACCATCCTGGTGGAGGCGGGCACCGGTGCCGTTGCCGGCGCGATCAGCCCCCGCCTCCGTGCCATACTGCGCAAGGCGCCGCCGCCGCGCCGAGCGGGCGAGCCAGCGCTCACCCTCCTCGTCTCCGACAGCAGCATCTACGTTGGTGAGCAGGTGGATGTGGTGACGGCGGCGTGGTTCCCCCGGGACCTTCGCTCCCGGCTGCGGCGCCCACCGACGCTCACGCCACCCACGTTGTCCGGTGTCTGGAGCTACCCCCAGCCCACACCGCCCGGCATCGCGGACAGTCGCAAGGTGGGCGACACCTGGTATGACCTGTTCGTGTCCTATCAGATCGTCTTTCCGCTGGTGCCCGGCCCGGTGGACATTGCCAAGGCGTCATTGCAGTACAGTGTGCCGGTGGCAATGCAGTTCTTCAGCCAGGAGCAGCGCTACACCCTCGAAAGCAATGCAGCGACGCTCACCGTGCATCCGCTGCCCGACGCCGGGCGCCCGCCTGGCTTCAGTGGCGCGGTGGGGCGTGACATGACGCTGCGACGGCAGGCGCCCGCCTCCGGTGGCGCCGGTCAGGCAGTGGCCGTGGATATCACCATTTCCGGCCGCGGCAACGTGGCGCTGTGGCCCGCACCGGTGCTCGCGTGGCCCGACAGCATGCGTCACTACCAGGATCGCACCGATGACCGGATGACCAACGCATCCGGAATGCTCGGGGGCACCAAGACGTTCCGCTTCCTGGCGCTCCCCGATTCCGCGGGGCCGCTCCGTCTGCCCCAGCTGTCCTACAGCTACTTCGACCTCGATGCCGGGGCCTATCGGACCCTGACCGCGCCGGCCGTCGGCATCAGCATTGCCCCGGCGCCGGAAAACGCATCGTCACGGCCGACGCCGCCACCCCTGCTCACCGGTCGCGGACGGGCGCCCGCGGCCACGCTATGGCATTCGGTGCCGCTGCCGCTCTGGCTGGCGGTAGCCGTCCTGCCCCTCGCACTGTGGGCCGGGCTTGAAGGGCGTGACTGGTACCGCAGCCGCTACCGTCGCCGAACCAGCGACCTTCAGCCCGATCTCCCGCGATCAGATCGACGGCTGCTCGCGGCGCTCCGGGCGCTGGTGCCGGATGCCGATGTGCGGACAGGGCATGCGCTGGTATCCGCGCTGCGCGCTGCCGGCCTGGATGCCGACCTGGCCCGTCGCATTGCGGGAGTGCGAGATGAGTTTCTCGCCGCGCGCTATGGCACCACCGATGGTGCGCGCAGCGAGGCACAGCTCGCCCGGGAGATGGACGAGCTGACGGGCAGGCTGGGCGGAACTTCACGTCACCGCGAGCGCCGGGGCCGGCGGTTGCTGGTTGTCCTGCTGCCACTGCTGCTCCTGCCTGCCTCATTTCTCGCGTCGCAGGTCCCAAGCGCCGAGTCGCTGTACGAGTCAGGGGCCTACCGCGCTGCCTCCGACGGCTTCGCGCGCCGCGTGCTCGATCCCCATGCCACAGCGGCCGACTGGTACGGGCTCGGCGCCGCGGAGTACCGGCTCGGTTCAGACGCGAGGGCGCGCGCCGCCTGGCTGCACGCCGCGCGCCTGCAGCCGAGCAGCGCCGCGGTGCGGCGCGCGCTGGGCCTGGTTCCCGGGCCGGATGCCTGGTCGCGAAGCGTGACCTGGGTGTCGCCGCTGACTCCCGAGGAACTGGCGCTGGGAGCGCTGGCGCTCTGGCTGCTCGCGTGGGGCTTCATCTTCGCCGATCGCCGTCGCTTCCGGCTGCGGTCGGCGCTGGCCCTCTCCGGGAGTCTGCTGGTGGCGGCGGCAGCAGCGGTCGTCTGGGCGCGCTACGACCGCGCCGTCGGGATTGTGGTCACCGATGCACCGATGCGGGTGTCGCCGCACGGTCGGGCGCCGGAGGTCAGCAAGCTGGAGGCGGCGCAATCGGTCCGGCTCGATCGGGAGCAGAATGGGTGGTGGCTGGTGGATGTTGCCGGGAAGTCGGGCTGGCTTCCTGCCACCGCCATCGCGCGGGTCGACGAGTAGATTCGGGCCATGAGTCGACGGATTCGCATCCTGCCAGATGCCGTGGCCGACCAGATCGCCGCCGGTGAGGTCGTCGAGCGTCCGGCAAGCGTGGTGAAGGAGCTGGCGGAGAATGCGCTCGATGCGGGCGCTGCCATGGTGCGGATCAGGGCGGAGCAGGGAGGCAAGACCCTGATCGAAGTGGCAGATGACGGGCACGGCATGGATCGCGACGACGCCCTGCTTGCCCTTGACCGCCACGCCACCAGCAAGATCGAAAGCGCCGCTGACCTCATCGGAGTGAGCACCTTTGGCTTCCGGGGAGAGGCGCTGCCGGCCATCGCCTCGGTGTCACGCTTTGTCCTCCTGACAGCGACCAGTGCGGGCGAAGCAACAGAAGTGCGCGTGACTGGCGGGCGGATCGACGGCGTCACGCCCGGGTCGCGCACGCCCGGCACGACGGTGACGGTGCGCAGTCTGTTCTTCAATACGCCGGCGCGCCGCAAGTTCCTCCGGTCCGCCGCGAGCGAAACTCGCGCCATCACCGACGTTGTCGCGACGCTCGCCCTCACCTATCCCGCGGTCGGCTTCGAGCTCGAAGTGGACAACGTGCGGCGCCTCTTCGTGCCCGCCGGACACGAGGCCGCTGAGCGACTCGCCGCGGTCTGGGGCGCTGACCTCGCAGGGACACTGGTGCGCGTGGGGCATGCCGTTGGTGGGTTCCGAGTGGAGGGATTTGCCCAGCGGCCCGGCGACGCCCGGCCCAGCGGGCGCCGGGTCCAGCTCTTCGTCAATGGACGGCCTTTCCGCGATCCATTCCTGGTGCGCGCGGCGGAGGCCGGGTACCGGGCCGCCATCCATCCGGGCGATCGCCCCTCATTGCTGCTGACTATCCGCACGGCGCCGGCGGACGTGGATGTGAACGTTCATCCCGCCAAGCTCGAAGTGCGATTCCGCGATCGCCTGGGTGCGGAACGCGCGATCGAGGAGGCCGTGCGGCTGGCCATTGGTCAGATTGCCGCCGCCGCTCCGGTGGGAGACTGGCGTCCCATGCCTGTGGGCACGCAGGGTGATGCACCTCTTCCCGGACTTCTCGACGGCGCATTGTCGACGGACAGCGACGAGGCCGCCGGATCTTCGGGCGGCGAGGCGCTCGGCTCCAGCCCGCTGCGGCAGATGTTTCGGAGCTTCATTGTCTACGAAAGCGATGGCGCGGTGGTCTTCGTGGATCAACACTCGGCGCATGAGCGGGTGCTGTACGAGGAAGTGATGGCCCACCTCGAGGGGCGCGACGCCGCCTCCCAGCGCCTGCTGCTTCCCATCACCGTCGAACTGACCGACGAGGAGCTCGACGCGGTCGAGCAGCATCGCGACCTGCTCGAGCGAACCGGGTTCGCGGTCGAGGCCTTTGGCGGGCGCGCGGTGGTCCTCCAGGCCGTGCCCGCACCGCACCCGCGCTTCGACGCCGAACTCTGCTTCCGTGAGCTGGTCGCCGATCTGGCGCGCGGGCGCTTCGGCGGATGGAGCAGCGCGCTCGAACGCTTCGCCGCCACGTACGCATGTCGCGCGGCCGTCAAGGCGGGCGAGGCCCTGAGCGAGCAGGAGATGCGCATCCTGCTGGCGCGCCTGTTCGGGACCGCGTTGCCGCCGCACGACGTGCATGGCCGCGCCACCATCGTGCAGCTGCCTCGCGAGGAGCTGGAGCGACGATTTGGCCGTCGCTAGGGTGCCCGTGCTGGTGGGCCCGACGGGCATCGGCAAGACCGCCGTTGCCCTCGCGCTTGCTCGCCACTGGCCACTCGAGGTGATCTCCGCCGACTCCCGGCAGGTCTACCGGCGGCTCGATATCGCCACCGCAAAGCCGACCGCCCGGGAACAGGCGCGTGTTCCCCATCATGGACTTGACCTCATTTCGCCGGGCGAGCGCTACAGCGCGGGGCGCTTCGCGCGCGATGCCGGTGACGCCGTCGGTGACATCGAGCGGCGAGGCCGGATGGCGGTGGTCGTCGGGGGCACGGGACTCTACGTACGCGCGCTGGCGGAAGGTCTCTTCCATGAGCCGCCGCTCGACCAGGCCAGGCGGAGCGGGCTCGACGCCTGGCTCGCGCGGCTCGATTCGCTTGAGCTGGTGCGCTGGGCCGCGCGGCTCGATCCTGGCTTTGCCGGGGGAGGGCGCCAGCGCGCCCATCGAGCCATCGAGATCGCGCTCCTCTCCGGGCGGCCGCTCACCCACTGGCAGCACGCGGCGCGGGCGGGGCGGAGCATCGATCCCTGGTACATCGTGCTTTCGGTCCCGCGCGCGGTCCTGCACCGCCGCATCGAGCAACGCGCGCGGGAGATGGTCCAGCGCGGCCTGCTCGGAGAAGTGGCCTCGGTGCTGGCGGACGGAGCAAGGCCCGGCACGCCGGGCCTCGACGGCGTGGGTGTGCGCGAGGCAGTGGATGTGCTGACCGGCCGGCGGGCCCAGGAGTCGCTGGTCGAGGATATTGTCGTCAGCACGCGGCAGTATGCCAAGCGCCAGGAGACCTGGTTCCGGCACCAGCTCTCCGGCGAGCGGATTACTCTTGATGCGACGCGCGGCCCCGATACGGTGGCCGCGGAGATCGCTGACCTCTGGGTACGAGCACAGACATGAAGATCGGTATCACCTGCTACCCCACCTACGGCGGGTCCGGCGCGCTCGCCACCGAACTGGGCCTGGCGCTGGCCCGGCGTGGCCACGAAGTGCACTTCATTACGTACGCCATGCCGTTCCGCCTCCGGGGCTACACCGAGCGCGTCTACTTCCACGAAGTGGACACCCGGATGGGGCGCTATCCGCTTTTTGATCATTTCCCCTACACGCTGGCGCTCGCATCCAAGCAGCATGAGGTGGCATTGCGCGAGCGGCTCGACCTGCTACATGTGCACTACGCCATTCCGCACGCGACCACCGCGTTTCTCGCGCGCGAGATGCTGGGCTCCGCACAGCCGGTCAAGGTCATCACCACGCTCCACGGGACCGACATCACGCTGGTGGGTCAGGAGGCTAGCTTCTTTGCGATTACCCGCTTCTCCATCGAGCAGTCGGATGGGGTGACCGCGGTCTCGGGCCACCTGCGCGACGAGACTTACCGGGCCTTCGGCTGCGTGTCGTGTGATATCCGCGTCATCCCGAACTTCGTCAATCTCGAGGAGTATCGGCCTGCCAGCGAGCCTGACCGTGCCAAGGTGGCGCCCGCGGGGCACAAGGTCGTCATGCACACCTCGAACTTTCGCGAGGTGAAGCGAGTGCGCGATGTCGTCCGCGTCTTCGCGCGGATTCGGCAGGCGATGCCCGCCACCCTGCTCATGGTGGGCGACGGCCCCGAGCGCGAGGATGCGGAACGGGAAGCCCGATCGCTCGATGTGGGCGATGACGTGCGATTCCTCGGCCGGCTCGACTCGGTGGCCTCGCTGCTCCAGGCGTCCGACCTGTTCCTGCTGCCCTCGCAGACCGAGAGCTTCGGGCTCGCGGCGCTCGAGGCGATGGCGTGTGGCGTGCCGGTTGTTGCCACGAACGCCGGCGGCATTCCGGAGGTCGTCGACGATCGCGTAACCGGTCTGCTGGAGCCGGTCGGAAGCGTGGAAGCCATGGGACGCCGGGCGGTGGAGCTGCTGCGCGACCGGCCACGCTGGGAAGCGATGCGGGAGGCGTGCATCACGCACGCCCAGCAATACTCGGTCGAGCACATCGTGCCGCAGTATGAGCAGTTCTACGCCGAGACGCTTGCGTGACCGGTGCGCTCGCCGCGTTGCCGCTCTGGTTCAAGGCTGTGCTCCTCGGGATCATCGAAGGGATCACCGAGTTTCTTCCGGTGTCATCAACAGGCCACCTGATCCTGGGAGGCCACCTGCTGGGCTGGACCGACGCGCGGGCCGAGACGTTCGAGGTCTTTATCCAGCTCGGCGCCATACTGGCCATCCTCTGGCTCTATCGCGTGCGCCTGGCCGCTGTCGCCCGGCATGTCGCCAGCAACCGGGCAGACCAGCGCTTCGTGCTGTCGCTGCTGATTGCGTTCATCCCGGCGGCCGTCGTGGGTTTCCTCTTTCATCACCAGATCAAGGCCGTGCTGTTTACGCCGGTAGTGGTAGCGGTGGCGCTGGTGGCCGGCGGCGTCGTGATTCTCCTGATCGAGCACTGGGCCCCGCCCAGCCGTGACGACGATCCATTCGCCGTGGCGCCGCGCACAGCGCTGGGCGTCGGGCTGGCGCAGGTGCTCGCGCTCATTCCGGGCGTGTCCCGCTCCGGCGCCACGATCCTCGGCGGCTTCTCGCTCGGACTTACCCGCCGCGCCGCAACGGAGTTTTCCTTTTTCCTCGCCATCCCGGTGATGTTCGCGGCGACGCTCTTCGATCTTTACTCCAGCCGAGACCTGCTCACATCGGCTGACGTGCCCATCCTGGCCATCGGGTTCGTCGTGTCATTCATCTCGGCGCTCGTCGTGGTTCGAAGCTTCCTGCAGTATGTCTCGCATCGCAGCTTTGCCATCTTTGCCTGGTACCGGATTGCCTTCGGATTGCTCCTGCTCTGGGTCCTGCGCGCGTGACGCGGGCGCCGGCGGCCGTGCGCTGGGTGCCAACGGTTGATAGCACGCAGGATGCCGTGCACGCACTGGCGGAGCAGGGCGCGCCGGAGGGCGTATCAGTCGCGGCGCTCGAGCAGACGGCCGGCCGCGGCTCCCGGCACCGTGCCTGGTCCTCCCAGCCGGGCGGACTCTGGCTGAGCGTCCTCCTCCGTCCTGCGCGGGACAGCGGGATGCAGGTGCTGAGCCTTCGCGCGGGGCTGGCCATCGTTCAGGCGCTCGAGGCCGTTGGCGCCCATGGGCTGATGCTCAAGTGGCCCAACGACATCATGGCGGGCGGCCGGAAGGCGGGCGGCATTCTCTGCGAGGCGCGCTGGACTGGTGACCGACCAGCCTGGGTCGCGGTAGGAGCCGGCCTGAACGTTCTGAATGACCTGCCCGACGACTTGGCCGAGACCTCGGCCAGACTCGTGGACCACGGTGTCGCCACCGCGCTGGAGCCGCTGGCTCAGCGCGTGGCCGACGCGGTCATGGACGCAGGCTGTGCAGCCGGCCCGCTGTCGGAGGCCGAACGCGGCGCCCTCGCCACGCGCGACTGGCTGCTGGGCCGGCGGCTCGCGACTCCCGAGGAGGGATGGGCCGACGGCATTCAGGCGGACGGCGCGCTGCGCGTCCGTCGCGATGACGGCTCGACTGTGCTTGTGCGTGCCGCGCCGGTGGATACGGCGGCACGGGTCACGCTTACGGAGTAACCGACCATGCTGCTCGTCCTCGACATCGGTAACACCGAGATCACCGCCGGGCTGGTTCGTGGTGCTGAATTCACCGCCTACTGGCGCATGACCACGAGCCCGGAACGCACGCCCGACGAATGGGCCGCGGCCATGAGCGGGTTCCTGGTGCATTTCGGGCATTCGCCCAATGAGGTGCGGGCCGCCTGCATCGGGTCGGTGGCGCCGATGGCCACGAGGGGAATCCTCGAGGGGGTGACCATGGCGACCGGCGTGCGCCCGGAGCAGGTCACCGCGCGGAGCAAGCTCCCCGTGGTCCTGGACGTCGACGAGCCACTGACGGTGGGCGCAGACCGGATCGTGAACGTCCTGGCGGCGGTCGAGCGGTATCATGCCGACGTGATCGTCGTGGACTTCGGAACGGCGACCACATTCGACTGCATCCTGGCCGACGGGCGGTTCATCGGCGGCGCCATCATGCCCGGCCTTCGCACCTCGGCTGACCAACTCACGCGCCGCGCGGCCAAGCTCCCGGCCACCGAGCTTACCCGGCCCGCTCGCGTGATCGGCAGGCGAACCGAGGAATGCATCC